>NZ_JBEYYT010000851.1:0-1773 GCF_040645715.1 Spirillospora sp. NPDC046719
CTGCTGCGCCGCGGCGACCGCCTCGCCGCCGCGCTGGCGTCCCTCGACGGGACGTGGCGCGAGCTGCGCGGCACGCTCCGCGAGGACGGCGCCGGGATCGTCCGGGCGCGGTCGGCCGCCGCGATGGCCGCGCACGCCCGCTGGATGTACAACGCCGCGCTCGCCCGGACCGAGACGCGCGGCATGCACAAGCGGCTGGACCTGCCCGAGCAGGACCCGGCCCAGCGCCACCGGCTCGTCACCGGCGGCCTCGACGAGGTGTGGACGCGGCCGGAGACCGGGGCCCTGGCGGTGGCGTCGTGATCGAGGTCGTCTCGCGGGACCGCTGCATCGCCTGCGACAAGTGCGTCGAGGTCTGCCCCACCAACGTGTTCGACCGCGGCGCGGACGGCGTCCCGGTGCTCGCCCGGCGGTCCGACTGCCAGACCTGCTTCATGTGCGAGGCGTACTGCCCGGTGGACGCGCTGTTCGTCGACCCGCGCTCGCATCCGCTGCCCGAGCCGCCGGACGAGGCGGCGCTCGCCGCCGACGGGCTCCTCGGCAGCTACCGCGAGCAGATCGGCTGGGGCCGGGGGCGCACCCCCGGCGCCCGGCTCGCGGTGGGGCCCTCGCTGGACCGCGCGGGCGCCCCCCTCACCTCCTGACACCACCCCCGAGACCACGCCAGACCTCTGCGACCCCCCGAAAGGCATCACCGTGAGAATTCCCCGGATGCTGGCCGCCGTCCTGCTCGTCCTCGCCGCGGCGGCGTGCGGTTCGTCCGCGGCCGCCGGCGGCTCCGGGACGCTCCGCGTCGGAGTGATCGGATCGGCCGTCGGCAACAAGCTGACCCGCGCCGTCGGGTTCCTCGACGAGCGCGGCGAGCTGCTGCCCGCGCTGAAGGCCGCCGGCGTCACCAAAATCAAGGTCGCGACGTTCCAGAACGGCCCCGACCTGAACCAGGCGCTCGCGGGCGGCTCCCTCGACATCGGCATGTACGGCGACACGCCCGCGCTGGTCGGGCGCGGCCAGGGCCTGCCGACCCGGCTGCTGTCGCTCAACTCCGTCCGGCTGGACGCCGCCATCGTCGCCAAGAAGGACGGCGGGCCGGCGTCCCTCAAGGACCTGCAAGGCAAGGTGATCGGAGTGCAGACCGGCTCCTACATCCACCGCTACCTGCTCGGCGCGCTGCAGCAGGCGGGGGTGAAGCCGAAGCAGATCATCCACATGTACACCCCCGCGATCATCGCGGCGCTGGAGAAGGGGTCGATCGACGCGGGCGGCCTGGTCTCCGCCGACCAGGCCGCCGAGGAGGCGAAGGGCTACAGGTCGATCGACGTCGCCTCCCGCGACCACCCCGACCTGCTCGGCACGTCCGTCACGGTCGTGACGGAGAAGTACCTGTCCGGGCACAAGGACATCGTCAAGGTGTGGCAGCAGGCCGAGACCAAGGCGTCGCAGGTCGCCAAGGCGAACTGGGCGGGCTACACCGCGTACGTCGCCAAGACCGGCGGGTACGCGCCGCAGGTCACGCTCAAGACGACGCTGAAGGACCAGCTGCCCGACGAGCCGTTCCCCGCGGACGGGCTCAAGCTGCTCGACGGCACCAAGACCTTCCTCGTGCGGCAGAACCTCGTCAAGAAGGACTACACGCTCGACTCCTGGCTCGCCCCCGGAGCGAAGGCGTGATCGAGCTGGACGCCGACGTCCTCGTCCTCGGCGGCGGCCCCGCCGGGGCGTGGGCGGCCCTCGCCGCGGCCGGCGAGGGAGCGCGCGTCGTCCTCGCCGACAAGG
>NZ_JBEYYT010000852.1:0-1770 GCF_040645715.1 Spirillospora sp. NPDC046719
TGGGTCTGCTTGTCGTCCATGCCCGCGTCCTCCGGCGTGTGGGGTGGGGGGGGACGACCCCCCAGACCCCCCGGCAACTGCTTCTACTCCCGGTTGCGCTCGTGCCACACCACGACGCTGGTCTGCCTGATCGGCACCAGGTCGGAGCCGGGAGTGCCACCCGGGTCCCCGCGCCGCCGCTGCTGCGCCAGGCGCGCCGCGACCGACCGGGTCGATTCGAGTTCGTTCGCGAGCTCCTCCAGGGCGGCGTGCGCCTTGGCGAGCTCCTCGCGGAGCCGCACGTTGTCGCGCTGCAGCTCCAGGATGTGCTTGATGCCGGAGAGGTTGACGCCCTCCTCCTGGGAGAGCCGCTGGATCTCGCGCAGCATCACGATGTCGCGCATCGAGTACCGGCGGCCCCGGCCGGCCGTGCGGCCCGGGCACACCAGCCCCATCCGGTCGTAGGTGCGGAGCGTCTGCGGGTGGAGCCCGGACAGCTGCGCCGCCACCGAGATCACATAGACCGGGGTGTCGTCGCCGAACGGATCCATGACCTCACTCCGTTCTCGCCTGCTGGAGCAGCTCGCCGCGCAGGTCCTCGCCCGCGCCCGCGTCGCGGAGCCGCTCCAGCGCCTCGCGGGCCTGATCGTCGAGCTTCTGCGGCACCTGCACGTCCACGGTGACGAGCAGGTCGCCCTTCGTGCCGTCGCGCCGCGTCGCGCCGCGGCCGCGGACCCGGAACGTCCGGCCGTTCGGGGTGCCCTCCGGCAGCCGCAGCGTCACCGGCTGCCCCTGGAACGTCGGCACCCGGATCTCCGCGCCGAGCGCCGCCTCCGGGAACGTCACCGGCACGGTCATCGTCAGGTTGTCGCCGGTGCGGCCGAACACCTTGTGCGGCAGCACCTTGATGTTCACGTACAGGTCGCCCTGCGGGCCGCCGTTCTCGCCCGGCGCGCCCTTGCCCTTCAGCCGGATCCGCTGCCCGTCCGCGACGCCCGCCGGGATGCGGGCCTGGATGGTGCGGTCCGACTGCTTGCGGCCGCTGCCGTGGCAGGTCGGGCACGGGTCGTCCACGACGAGCCCGCGGCCGTGGCACTCCCGGCACGGCTCCTGGAAGCCGAAGTTCCCGAGGTTGCGGGTCTCGTGCCCGGTGCCCTCGCAGTTCGGGCACACCCGCGGCACCGTGCCGGCCTTCGCGCCGGTGCCCCGGCAGGACGGGCACGCCGCCTCGCTGGTCAGCTTGATCGGGACGGTCACGCCGTTCATCGCGCGGCCGAACGACAGCGTCACGTCCGTCTCGACGTCCGCGCCGCGCCGCGCCCGCCGCGCGCCCGTCGTCCGGGTGCCGGCGCCGCCCCGGTTGAACAGCCCGCCGAACAGGTCGCCGATGCGCTCGCCCGCGCCGCCCGTCTGCGTGCCCCCGGTCTGCCCGAAGAGGTCCCCCAGGTCGAAGGGGAAGCCCCCGCCGCCCTGCTGGCCGCGGAAACCGCCCGGCATGGACCGCACCGCGTCGTACTCCTTGCGGCGCTTGTCGTCCGACAGGACGTCGTACGCCTCGGAGACCTCCTTGAAGCGGTCCTCGGCGTCGGCGTCCCCCTTGTTGGCGTCCGGGTGGTACTTGCGCGCCAGCTTCCGGTAGGACTTCTTGATCTCCTCCTGCGAGGCCGACTTCGAGACACCGAGGACTTTGTAGTAGTCCTTCTCCAGGTAGTCCTTGGTGCTCACGGCGCCCCGCTCTCTGCTATCGCCACTTGCGTCTTGTCTTCACGTGCGCCGCCGGGCCCGCCCCGT
>NZ_JBEYYT010000853.1:0-1766 GCF_040645715.1 Spirillospora sp. NPDC046719
GAGTCCCGGGGCCCTTGGTGGTTCCGCCCTGATGCGCGCACCGGCGCGTTTCCGGGGGACGGTCAGGTTCAGTTCGCCGTGTTCTCCCTTTGAACCACCGCCGCACGAGAGCGGCGGACCAGATTCGAACTGGCACCTCGGCGACCTTCGCCGTCCCCCGCCCGCCGGTGACGGGCGGAGATGCTGAGACTGGAGCGAGAGCCTGAGATTCATGGGCTGCTCTGCCGCTGAGCTACCGGGGCCCGAGTGCTCCGGGGAGGATTCGAACCTCCGCTGACGCCACGTGATCAAGCTGAACTTCATTCTCAGCTTCGGGCTTGCGCCCGACCCCCGCGCTCCAGCGGGGGAGTCTTCAGTTGTGCGGCCCGCGTCACCGCGGGCGGTTCAGGCGAAAAGGTAGCCGAAGACGGCCTCGCCCACCTTGCGGTCGGTGACCTCCGCGCCGTTGGCCTCCTCGCGGGCGAACTTGACCGCCGCCTGCAGCTTGGCGACGCGCTCGCGCAGCTCGTTCACCCGGCGCGCGGGCAGGGCGCCGGAGAAGGCGGTCCTGGTCCAGGTGCCGACGATGACGTCCTCGGTGTAGGTCTCCACCTGGGCGGGGTGCTCGGTGGTCGCCTCGTACAGGACGTGCGCGCGCGGGATCTTCTTGGTGCGGGTCGTCCTGACCGGCTCGGTCCGCCACACGTCGGCGGACTCGTCGAACGTCCACGACTCGGCGGCGTCGAGCACCGGGAGCCGGTCGACAAGGGCGGCCAGCTCGGTGAGCTGCTTCTCCAGGAACAGCAGGTGCGCCACCGGGACCTGCTCCAGGACGGTCCGGCCGTCGACGGTGACGTCGGCGCGGGCGTCGCAGTTGGCCCAGTCCTTGGTGGCGGTGATGTCGAAGAGCCGGGTGAGCGCCGCCGCGACCTCCTTGAGCGTCCCCTCCGCCTTCACCTGCACGCGGGTGGACTCGGGCGGCAGCGACTCGCCCTCGTCGTCGAGCGGCTGGTAGGTGCGGGAGATGCCGGACAGCAGCGCGGTCTTCTGCAGCCGCTGGCCGATCTCGGCGATCTCGCGCTGCGCGCGGCTCTTCGCGCCCTTCTCGACCGCGATGATCTGGTTGAGCTTCGCCATGGTCCGTCGCCTCCCCGTGTTTCCGGCGGAAACGGTACTGATCCCGGATCTTCCTCGCATCCCGATTTCGGGCCGGCGGGGCGTCGCCCAGCGTTACCTTACTGCGTAAAGGTGCCGAGTTCGGTGTCCGGCGTCACACCCGGCGGGCGGCGCGCGTACGCTGGCCTCGATCGGACGATGAAGATCGTGAGCTTGAGGGAGTATCGCCATGCCGCTGATCCGCAGGGTGGACAAGGACGTCGCGGAGCAGTACGAGGCCGACGAGCGGCTGGCCGCCGACTACGAGGCGCGCCTCGCGGCCGCGCGCGAGGCCGAGCGCGCGCTGCGGGACGCCCAGGGCGCGGACGTGCCCGGGCCGGAGCTGCACGAGCTGACCATCGCCTTCGACCAGGCCATGACCGAGGTGCTCGCCGCGGCGGAGGCGGCCGAGCGGATCGCGATGGGCCCGAAGACCTACGTGTCCGACGCGCAGGACGCCAAGGCCCGCCGCGCCGCGGAGATCGCGCGCCGCAAGGCCAAGGCGCGCCCGTCCGTGCGGCCGTGGACCGACGAGGTCGACCGGCTGCGCACCGCGCGGGAGGCGCACCGGCTGAGCTTCCGGACGCGCCCCGCCGCAGCCGTCTGAGCGGCCGCGCAGGGGCGCTGCCGCC
>NZ_JBEYYT010000854.1:0-1759 GCF_040645715.1 Spirillospora sp. NPDC046719
GGGCGGCGGGCCCATCGGCGCCCCGGGGGGCGGCGGGCCCATGGGCGGGCGGCCGCCGGGAGGCGGCGGCCCCTGCTGCCAGCCCCCGTACGGCGGCTGGCCGTGCATGGCCCGCGGATCCTGGTCATAGGGGACGAACCCGGGCCGGGGGCGCTGGTCCTGGGACCCGTCCATCGGCGGGGGGCCGTCCATCGGCTGGGGCTCGCCCATCGGCTTGTCCAGCGGGACCGGGGGCGGCGGCTGCGGCATGTCGCGCGGGGGCGCGTCCTGCAGCGGCACTTCCCGGGGCGCCATGGCACCGGGCACGTCGTCCTGCGGCGGGGCGTCGGCGCGCGGCGCGTCCGGCGGGGCGAACCCGCCCGCCTGCTCGCCGCGCCCGCCCGCCACGAGACGGTCGGAGCCGACCGGCTCCCGGTCCGGCTCGGGCTCCGCCGCCGGCGGCTCCGGGGGGATCTCCTGGTCGGTCACCGTCTCGGGAGGAGCCGCCGCGTCCTGCCGCTCAGGCTCCTGCCCGGGGACGGCGTCCTCGTCCCCCGGCCGGCGGTTGTCTTCCGTCATCCCCATCTCTCCTACCGAGCATGGTCTCGTCATCCGTGCTCATCGTGCCGCCCTGGGCATGTGGCGAGCGTAAGGCAGAACCGCCCCGCACCGCCCCTCGGGTCCTCCCGCTTTGGACGGACTTGGGCGTTCCCCGGTTCAGCTCACTTGAACGGGTCCGCGGCCGAGGCCAGCCGGCGGGCGCCGCGCGCCAGCCGCGTCCAGAACGGGTCGGGGTCGCGCGGCAGGTCGAAGGCGACGGCCTCCGCCGTGCTCTGCGGCGCGTCGGTCAGGACGGTGTAGACGTAGCCGCCGCCGGCGGTGACGGCCCAGCGGCGCAGCGACTCGCGGCAGAACACCGTCCGGCCGCGCCGGGCGACCTTCGTCCACCCGCTCATGGCGCCGCTCCGGAGGTCGCCGCGCTGCACGAACACCGACACCGAGGCCAGGCCGTCGGAGTAGCTGAGGTGGACGGCGCCGCCGGCCTCGCGGCGCGCGTCGTAGAGGGTCAGGTGGCCGGGCAGCCGGTCGGGGACGGGCCAGCCGCGGCGCTTCAGGCCGTCGAGGGCGCGGGCGTCGAGCGGCACCTCAAGGATCGAGGTGGCAGAGCTGTTGGGGGCGGCGTTGGCGCTGGTCGGGCTCTCCGCCTCGGCCCCAGCGGCGTCCGGCGCCTCGGTGACGGCCGGGGCGTCCACGGCGGAGCCGCGGGTGCGGCCGGGACGCGGCGCGGCGCCGGCGGCGGCCGGGACGGCGAAGCTGATCTCGGTGAACCCGCTCGTGATCACCGGGTGGCCGGTCGCGTCGATCAGCTCGCGGTGCAGCATCAGGCCGGTCTCGGCGTCCAGCCAGAACCGGCCCGCGATCGTGCCGTCCTGCCTCCGGGCCTCCACGACGCAGGCGCGGCGGCCGAGGATGGCCGCGTCGGGCTTGCGCACGACGGTGTAGTTGCGGGTCAGCAGGTCGAGCGTCCGCTTGGTGAACCCGGTGGCGTCCCCGGCGGACGCGTCCGGGAGGTAGCCCTCCGCGCCCGCGGGCGAGGTGTAGCGGACGCCGTCGCCGGGCGTGTGCACGGCGGCGACGTTGGACGTGGCGGACCGGCCGCGGTTCCATGTCGTCAGGAAGCGGCGCCCCTCGTAGGGGACGCGGCGGGCGGCGTCGGCGGCGGCGCGCAGCAGGCCGACGGCGCCGGGGTCGCTGCGGGCGCGGCGCGCCGCGCCCGGGT
>NZ_JBEYYT010000855.1:0-1757 GCF_040645715.1 Spirillospora sp. NPDC046719
GCCGCGGGTCCCCGGCGGGGCGGCGGCGGCGCTGCTGCACCGCCGGCCGGCGCTGCGGCTGTCGCTGCTGCTGTCGGCGCCGCTGGCCTGGCTGGTGGTCGCCTACCTCGGCGCGCTCGCCGCGATCTTCGTCACCGCGTTCTGGTCGACCGACACCTTCACCGGCGCGGTCGTCCGGCAGTTCACCCTCGCCAACTTCCAGGACCTGTGGAACGAGCCCGTCTACCGGACGATCGCGCTGCGCAGCCTCGGCGTCGCGGCGGCCGTCACCGTCATCGACACCGCCATCGGGTTCCCCATGGCGCTGTACATGGCGAAGGTGGCCCGGCCCCGGTACCGGCCGTACCTCGTCATCGCGATCCTGGCGCCGCTGTGGGCGGCCTACCTCGTCAAGGCGTACGCGTGGCGGGTGATCCTGGCGCACGGCGGCCTCGCCGACGAGGCGCTGAAGCCGTTCGGGCTCTCCAGCCCCGGATACGGCCTCACCGCCACGATCATCGTGCTGGCCTACCTGTGGCTGCCCTACATGATCCTGCCCGTCTACACCGGGCTGGAGCGGCTGCCGGACTCGCTGCTGGACGCCTCCGGCGACCTCGGCGCCCGCCCGTGGCGCACCTTCCGCTCGGTCATGCTGCCGATGGTGTTCCCGTCCCTGGTCGCCGGGTCGATCTTCACCTTCTCGCTGTCGCTCGGCGACTACATCACCGTCAAGATCGTCGGCGGCCGGAGCCAGCTGCTCGGCAACGTCGTCTACGACAACATCGGCGCCGCCAACAACCTGCCGTTCGCCGCGGCCGTCGCCACGATCCCCGTCGTGATCATGCTGGTCTACCTCGCCGCGGCCCGCCGCACCGGCGCCCTCAGGGAGCTGTGATGACCCTCTCGCCCGCCGCGCGGACGGCCCTGCGCGCCGTGATGATCCTCGGGCTCGCGGTCGTCTACGTGCCGCTGCTCGTCGTGCTGATCAACTCCGTCAACGCCGACAAGACGTTCGGCTGGCCGCCGACGGACCTCACCGGACGCTGGTGGGCGCACGCGCTCGACAACCCGGGCGCCCGCCAGGCCGTCTGGACGAGCGTCAAGGCCGGCGTCGGCGCCACCGCCGCCGCCATGGTCCTCGGCACCATGGCGGCGTTCGCCGTCGCCCGCCACCGCTTCTTCGGCCGCGAGACCGTCTCCCTGGTCGTGGTGCTGCCGATCGCGCTGCCCGGCATCGTCACCGGCATCGCCCTCAGCAACGCCTTCCAGGTCGTCCTGGAGCCGCTCGGCATCGGCCTCGGCCTCTTCACCGTGATCGTCGGGCACGCCACGTTCTGCGTCGTCACCATCTACAACAACGTGCTGGCCCGGCTGCGCCGCACCGGCACCAGCCTGGAGGAGGCGTCCGCCGACCTCGGCGCCGACACCTTCCAGACGTTCTGGTACGTGACGCTGCCGAACCTGCGCTCGGCGCTGCTCGCCGGCGGGCTGCTGTCCTTCGCGCTGTCCTTCGACGAGATCATCGTGACCACGTTCACGGCGGGCCCCGGCTCCCAGACCCTGCCCATCTGGATCTTCGACAACCTGTTCCGGCCCAACCAGGCCCCGGTCGTCAACGTCCTCGCCGCAGCCCTGATCATCCTGTCGATCATCCCGATCTACATAGCCCAGCGCCTCTCCAGCGGCGCCCGCAGCGTGGCGTAGTTTTCCCAGGGGGGCGACCCCCTGGAACCCCCCGTCACGGTTGAGGGGCTGTTTCGTGCTCCGCTAGAGCTCCG
>NZ_JBEYYT010000856.1:0-1724 GCF_040645715.1 Spirillospora sp. NPDC046719
GGCCGCCGGGACGCGGATCGCCGGGCCGCGGGTCAGGAGGTCAGGAGCCGGGCGCGCAGCGCCGCGATGGTCGCGTCGCTGAGCCCCAGCCCCTTGCGCACGTAGTTGTCGAAGCCCCCGTAGACGCCGTCGACCTCGTGGAACGCCTCGTCCAGCCACGACGACTCCACCGCGTCCGGCCGGCCGAGGTAGGTGTTGCTGGCCAGGTAGTCCTGGTACACCGTCGCCTTCGGGACGCCGAGGAGCGTCAGCAGCACCGCCGCGCCCCAGCCGGTCCGATCCTTGCCCGCCGTGCAGTGGAACACCGTCGCGCCCGGGTTGGCCGCGATCGAGGTCAGCAGGTCGCGGTAGGCGCGGCTCGCGCCGCTGAAGTCCACCATGAACGGGTAGGCGATCGACTGCCCGATGTTGGACGATCCGGTGACCAGCCCCATCAGGAACCCGTACAGCAGGCTCCCCAGCGCCGGGTTGGCGAAGGAGATGCCGTGCGTCAGGTCCTCCACGTCGGCGACCTTGTAGGCGATCCCGGCGGGCAGCCGGTCCGGGTCGTCCGAGCGCTCCTTGGCGTTGCGCAGGTCCACGTCCAGCGTGATCCCCAGGCTCAGCAGCGTCTGCTGGTCGGCGTCCGACAGGTTCGCCAGCGAGTTGGACCGGTAGACGACACCGCTGCGGACGTGACGGCCGTCGGCGGTCGCGTAGCCGCCGAGGTCGCGGAAGTTGGCGGCCGTCGCCAGCCGCGGCGCCGCGGCGGCCAACGCGGAGGCGGCGGGCGCCCGCGCGGGGACGTCCGCCAGGGCGGGGGGCGCGGTCAGCGCGCCGGCCAGCAGCGCGGTGCCGAGCAGGACTCCGGACGTGCGGGAGGTGCGCATGGCGGTCCTCGAGGGGCGGGGGAGAGGGGGACGCCCGTCATCATGCAGGCCCGCCCGACGGCGATGAACTGGTGAGCCCTCAAAACTTCCCGGCGATCATTGTGCGGGGCGACAACGGGCATCGCCCGGCCCGTCCCTAAGGTGGAGGCATGGCTCCTTCGATCGCCACCGCGAACCGCGTCGAACGCTCCGAACTGCTGGAATTCCTGCGGCCCCGGCACCGCGCGCTGATCGCCACGACGCGCGCCGACGGCCGCCCGCAGCTGTCGCCGGTCACCTGCGGCGTCGACGGCGAGGGACGCGTCGTGGTGTCCACCTACCCCGAGCGCGCCAAGGCCCGCAACGCCCGCCGCGACGCGCGGGTGTCGCTGTGCGTGCTGTCCGACGACTGGAACGGCCCCTACGTGCAGGTCGACGGGACCGCCGAGGTCCTCGACATGCCCGAGGCCGCCGACGCCCTGGTCGACTACTACCGCTGCATCGCCGGCGAGCACCCCGACTGGGACGAGTACCGCGAGGCGATGCGCCGCCAGGACAAGTCCCTCATCCGCGTCACCATCGACCGCTGGGGCCCGATCTCGACCGGCGGCTTCCCCGCCCGACTCGCCCCCACCGACTGACCCTCACCTCACACACGCCCGGACCGGGGCGCTGCTGGGACGGGTGTCGCCCGCGCTGCCGCGCCCCGATCACGTGTACGGCATCCGCGCTGCCGCCGGTGGCGCGCTGGTCCTCACCGACGACCTCGTCCCCACTCCGACTCCGAACAAGACCGTCGTGCTCGGCGACGGCTGACGGCCGCGACGCGGCGGCCCCGCTCAGCCCGCGACGGCGTGCTCGGCGTCGCGGGCGGGC
>NZ_JBEYYT010000857.1:0-1707 GCF_040645715.1 Spirillospora sp. NPDC046719
CGGCGGCCGCGGTTCCATCTCGGACCGCGGCGGCCGGGCCGCTCCGTTGTCAGGGGGCCTTGAGGGGGACCGGCACCCGCTCGCGGAGCTCGTCGAGCGTGATGCCGAAGGTCTCGCGGACCGACGCGCCGTCCGGGCCGACGTCGATGACGGCGACGTCGGTGTAGACGCGGCTGACGCAGCCGACGCCGGTCAGCGGGTAGGTGCACGCGGGCACCAGCTTCGACCGGCCCTGCTTGTCGAACAGCGTCATCATCACGAACACCTGCTTGGCGCCGATGGCCAGGTCCATCGCGCCGCCGACGGCCGGGATCGCGCCGGGGGCGCCGGTGCTCCAGTTCGCGAGGTCCCCGGTGGCCGAGACCTGGAACGCGCCCAGCACGCACACGTCGAGGTGGCCGCCGCGCATCATCGCGAACGAGTCCGCGTGGTGGAAGTACGACGCGCCGGGAAGCTCCGTCACCGGGACCTTCCCGGCGTTGGTGAGGTCCGGGTCGATCTCGTCGCCCGTCGCGGCGGGCCCCATGTTGAGCATGCCGTTCTCGGTGTGCAGCACGACGCCCGAGCCGTCCGGGAGGTGGTCGGCGACCTTGGTGGGACGGCCGATGCCGAGGTTGACGTAGGAGCCCTCCGGGATGTCGCGGGCGACGACCGCCGCGAGCTCGTCCGGGGTGAGGGGCCTGGTGGCGCCGGGCTCCGTGGTGGAGGACTCGGTGGTGGGGGACATCGTCAGCGCGCTCCTTGGACGGTGTAGTGGCGTTCCTCGACCCGCACCACGCGGTCGACGTAGATGCCCGGCGTGACGACCGCCTCCGGGTCGAGGTCCCCGGCGGCGACGACGCCGCCCACCTGCACGATCGTGGTGGCCGCGGCGGTCGCCATGACGGGGCCGAAGTTGCGGGCGGTCTTGCGGTAGACGAGGTTGCCCAGCGTGTCGGCGCGGTGGGCGCTGATCAGCGCCACGTCGCCCCGGATCGGGTACTCCAGGACGTGGACGCGGCCGTCGATCGTCCGGGTCTCCTTGCCCTCCGCCAGCGGGGTGCCGACGCCGGTCGGGCAGTAGAAGGCGCCGATGCCCGCGCCCGCCGCCCGCATCCGCTCCGCGAGGTTGCCCTGCGGCACGATCTCCAGCTCGATCCTCCCGTCCCGGTACAGCTCGTCGAAGACGTAGGAGTCGCTCTGCCGGGGGAAGGAGCAGATCACCTTGCGCACCCGTCCGGCCTTGAGCAGCGCGGCGAGCCCGACGTCCCCGTTGCCGGCGTTGTTGGACACGATGGTGAGGTCCTTCGCGCCCTGCCGGATCAGCCCGTCGACGAGGTCGAACGGCATGCCCGCGAAGCCGAAGCCGCCGACCAGGACGGTGCTGCCGTCCTCGATCCCGCGGACGGCCTCGTCGATGCTCTCCAGGATCTCCGTGCGGCTCACGCCCCGGCCTCCGTGTCGGTGTTCTCGAGGACGACGGCGAGGCCCTGCCCGACGCCGATGCAGATGGCGGCGACGCCCCAGCGCTCGCCGCGCTCGCGGAGCACCTTCGCGAGCGTGCCGAGGACGCGGGCGCCGCTGGCGCCGAGCGGGTGGCCGATCGCGATCGCGCCGCCCCGGGTGTTGACGATCTCCGGGGGCAGGCCCCCCGGGGCCCCGCCGACCAGCGACTGCACCCCGCACCCCGCCTTCATCTCCAACGCGCCCCCCCCCGCCCCCCCCCAG
>NZ_JBEYYT010000858.1:0-1694 GCF_040645715.1 Spirillospora sp. NPDC046719
GCCCCCCCGCGGACCCCGCCCGCTGGGGGCGTTCGGGACGCCCGGTACGCCCGGGACCGGCCCGAACTGGGCGCCGATCCCGGCACCGCCGCCGTCGTCCGGCCGGGGCCCCGGCCTCGGCCTGCTGGCCATCGTGGCGCTCATCGTCGCGCTGGTGGCGGGGGCCGTCGGCGCCGGCATCGGGGTGATCGCCACCGACGGCGGCGACGGGAACGGCGGTTCGGTCAGCCTCGGCGGCGGCAACGGCAGCGACACCAAGGTGCAGAGCCGCCCGCCGGACTCCGTCGCGGGCGTCGCGCAGCGGGTGCTGCCCAGCGTCGTGATGATCCGCGTGGAGTCGTCGCAGGGCGAGGTCGGCGGCACCGGCTTCATCGTCAACGGCGGCTACATCGTCACCAACAACCACGTGGTGTCCGAGGCCCGCCAGGGCGCCCAGATGCAGGTGATCTTCAACGACAAGAAGACCCTGCCCGCCACGGTCAAGGGCTCCGACCCGTCGTCCGACGTCGCGGTGGTGAAGGTGGAGGGCCAGCACTCGCTGCCCGCGCTGCAGCTCGGCGACTCCACCAGGCTCGCCGTCGGCGACCCGGTGATCGCGATCGGCTCGCCGCTCGGCCTGCAGGGCTCGGTGACGACCGGCATCGTCAGCTCGCTGAACCGCGCGGTGCCCACCCAGGGCGAGGGCGGCGGCGACGCGTCCTACCTCAACGCGATCCAGACCGACGCCGCGATCAACCCCGGCAACTCGGGCGGCCCGCTGGTGGACGCCAAGGGCCGGGTGATCGGCATCAACACCGCGATCGCCACGCTCGGCGGCCAGTCGCTCGGCGGGGGCGGCCAGAGCGGCAGCATCGGCCTCGGCTTCGCCATCCCGATCAACCAGGGCAAGCGGGTCGCCGAGGAGATCATCCGGACCGGCCAGGTGAAGATGGCCAAGCTCGGCGTGCTGCCCGACCCGCAGTACCAGCAGGGCGGCGCCCGCATCCTGCAGCAGCCCTCGCAGGGCCAGGACCCGGTGACCAAGGGCGGCCCGGCCGACAAGGCGGGCCTCAAGCCGGGCGACGTGATCACCAAGGTGGACGACCAGCCGATCGAGGACGCGACCGACCTGATCGCGCAGATCCGCAGCCGCGCCCCGGGCGACCGCATCAAGGTCACCTACCAGCGCGGCGGCAAGGAGACGACCGTCGAGATCACGCTGGGGTCGTAACGCCGGATGTTAAGGCCGGGTTCATCCCGGCTGGGGATACGCTGGGGGGGCCGGTCCGCGCAGGGCCGGTCCCCGGTGGCTTGTGGAGGACGGGTTGTTCGACGTCGGACTCGGCGAGATGGCGGTGCTGGTCGTCCTCGCCCTGGTCATCTTCGGTGACAAGCTGCCCCAGGTCGCCGGCCAGGCCGGGCGGATGCTGCGGCAGTTCCGCCAGATGGCCAACTCGGCCAAGGCGGACCTGCAGGCCGGGCTCGGCCCGGAGTTCAAGGACTTCGACATCGCCGACCTGCACCCCAAGACGTTCGTGCGCAAGCACCTGTTCGAGGACGACGACGGCTTCCTGAACGGCAAGCTCTTCGACGACGACGAGCCGTCCTACGTCACGTCGTCGCCCGCGGCCCTCGACTACGGCGAGCGCCCGCCGTTCGACAACGAGGCGACCTGACCCTCGGACACGCGAAAGGCCCCGCCATCGGCGGGGCCT
>NZ_JBEYYT010000859.1:0-1690 GCF_040645715.1 Spirillospora sp. NPDC046719
CGTACCCACACGACGGGCCCTAACCCCCCCCCGCACACCGCGACCTCGGTCCGCAGGGGGCTCCCGGCGCCGCGGTAGGGGTGCATCGCCGCGCGCGGCGACACCGAGCCGTACGACGGGCGGACGGCGCGCCCCGAGGACGACGGGCGCCGCTCCGCGCCCGCGGCCGACGGGCCGCTCCCCCGCAGGCCGCGCCGGGCGAGCGGCGGCGCGGTGACCCAGCGCGCCTACGCGCGGCGCGGGGAGATCACCGCCGAGATGGAGTTCGCGGCGCTGCGCGAGGGCGTGGCGCCGGAGTTCGTCCGCGACGAGCTGGCGGCGGGCCGGGCGGTGCTGCCCGCCAACGTCAACCACCCGGAGATCGAGCCGATGGTCATCGGCCGGAGCTTCCTGGTGAAGGTGAACGCCAACATCGGCAACTCGGCGGTGGCGTCCTCGATCGAGGACGAGGTCGAGAAGATGACGTGGGCGACCCGCTGGGGCGCCGACACGATCATGGACCTGTCGACGGGCCGGGACATCCACACCACCCGCGAGTGGATCCTGCGCAACTCGCCGGTGCCGGTCGGGACCGTCCCGCTGTACCAGGCGGTGGAGAAGGTCGGCGGCGACCCGGCGGAGCTGACCTGGGACGTCTTCCGCGACACCGTGATCGAGCAGGCCGAGCAGGGCGTCGACTACATGACCGTGCACGCGGGCGTGCTGCTGCGGTACGTGCCGCTGACGGCGCGGCGCAAGACCGGCATCGTCTCGCGCGGCGGGTCGATCATGGCGGCGTGGTGCCTGGCGCACCACGAGGAGAACTTCCTCTACACCCGCTTCCGCGAGCTGTGCGAGATCTTCGCGGCCTACGACGTCACCTGGTCGCTCGGCGACGGGCTGCGGCCCGGCTGCATCGCGGACGCCAACGACGAGGCGCAGTTCGCGGAGCTGCGCACGCAGGGCGAGCTCACCCGGATCGCCGCCGAGTTCGACAACCAGGTGATGAACGAGGGCCCGGGCCACGTCCCGATGCACAAGATCAAGGAGAACGTGGACCTGCAGCAGGAGTGGTGCGGCGGCGCGCCGTTCTACACGCTGGGGCCGCTGACCACCGACATCGCGCCGGGCTACGACCACATCACCTCGGCGATCGGCGCCGCGATGATCGGCTGGCATGGCACCGCGATGCTCTGCTACGTCACGCCGAAGGAGCACCTCGGACTGCCGGACCGCGACGACGTCAAGGCCGGCGTGATCGCCTACAAGATCGCGGCGCACGCCGCCGACCTGGCCAAGGGGCATCCGGGCGCGCAGGCGTGGGACGACGCGCTGTCGGACGCGCGGTTCGACTTCCGCTGGGAGGACCAGTTCGACCTGTCGCTGGACCCGGACACCGCGCGGGCGTTCCATGACGCGACGCTCCCTGCGGCGCCGGCGAAGACCGCGCACTTCTGCTCGATGTGCGGACCGCACTTCTGCTCGATGAAGATCACCCGGGACGTCCGCCGGTACGCCGGCGAGCACGGCCTCGCCGAGGAGGAGGCGCTCGCCGCCGGGATGCGGGAGAAGGCCGGGGAGTTCCGCGCCGGAGGCGGGCGCGTGTACCTGCCGCTGGCGCCCGGCGGTTCCTGACCGGCGACCGGACCGGGAGATCGGTCACCGGCGCCCTCGGTGAGGGCGGTCCCCTCCTCTCACCGGAGCCCGCCGC
>NZ_JBEYYT010000860.1:0-1684 GCF_040645715.1 Spirillospora sp. NPDC046719
CCAGCATGCCCCAGCTTCCCAACCGTCAATGTGGCAAAATCCACACGTTTCACAAGTATATTCTGGATGGCACTCATGGCATCCCATGCAATCACAATCTATTTCGTTGCCACATTTATCGCATTTCATCTATCTGCTCCTATAATCCTAATTCTTCTTTGCGTGCTGCTTCGATTGCCATTTGCGCTCTGATATTTCTTCGCAACCTACGTTCTTCTTTTGTTTCGTGCTTTCTTCGGTCGCGATCGGTTATTTCAATCCACTTAGTTTATTTTTCCATTGTTCGTGAAACCATTCGTCGTCTTTGTCAGCGACTTTATGATTCTTCAAGATATCCTTGTCTTTAAAATCTAGGACATTTTTTTCTTTTTGCGTTGTCATAATAACACCTCATATTTTAGCTTCTAAGCGATTTTAGTTAGTTCGTGGTAAATTATCCACGAAATGGTTTAAGCGCTCAATGTAACCGCAATTTTCATGATTTAATGCTATTCTGTCAGTTCTTTCACTACTAACTCTACTTTCCAGGTCTTTGTATCTCCAGAAAGTCCACCATGCTCAAAGCTTGTTCTGCGAATAACGTTGTAATTATCATCATTCCAAATTCCAGCATCTGTCAGTCCATCAATTAATGCTTTAGAAGCTGGTTCATAATTTGGTGGATCATATTTAAAGCGTTTGGGTGGATAAATTACGACGAACACATCGCAACGGTGTTTCTCATGAAATTGCTCAAATACTTCATCTGACTGGTCTAGCCATTCATGAGCAGTTCGACATGCAATCCGTCTTAAACGCTGTTTAGTATTATTGGCTGCAATTCTTGAACCATAAGTTGTGCCCTTGTTATCATTCTCATTTATCATTTCTTTTCTGAGAAAGTTAAATTCAAACTTCACTTGCTTCTCCAAATCTAACAATTGCAGGCATCTGATCCATGCGATTAAGAATAAAAATAATCTCATGCTCAGATTTCTCTGCCAGCTTCTGCTTTTTAATTCTTCCGAGTGGGTAATGTTCGTTTTCCCACTGCTCAATGATCATTGTTTTCATTGCTTCTCCTAGAATGGCAATTGACTAACACGCTTATCTTTAATGTTTTCAAAATTGAATGCTTTTTTTCCAATACCTCTGAACAAACGGCTATATGTCCTGTTGTGATATTTTTTTCTTATTTCATCACTTTTTAGATTAGTGGTAATAATTGTCTTAGTCCTTGCATCCAAAACTTCTGTCAGTAAAGACATCGACCATTCTGTTATTTTCTCGCTTCCAATATCATCAATAACTAATAAGTCAGTATTTCTAAAAACTTCCATGAAGTATTCAGTTGAATAAAAGCTGTCTTTATTATCAAAACTATCTTAGATTAAGTGAAGAACCTCTGACCAACTTGCAAAAATAACGGTTAAATCAGTATGCTGCAAACAATCTTTTAAGATGCTCATGGCTAGGTGACTTTTCCCTGTTCCTGCTGGCCCGCTTACTACTGTGTTTCCCTCACCGCCAGTATAATAATATTCAGATACTTCTTTTGCGAACGCCAAAGCTCTCTTTTCTTCGTCAGTTACTGCATTAAAATTTTCAAAACTTGCTTTTTTTATTGTCATATCTCTCACAATGCTATTGCGATTAAGCCTTTTGATAAACTCAGCTTTTTTCCTACGTTTAATCACTTCTTCAG
>NZ_JBEYYT010000861.1:0-1645 GCF_040645715.1 Spirillospora sp. NPDC046719
GCCAGGCGCCCGGGGTGCGCGGCGCGGCCCGTCCGGGGACGGCGGCCGGGCGGCGGTCCACGGCGAAGGCCCGCACCCACGGGCCCACGCCCGGCGGGACGATCTTCGCGGCGGCGGCCTCGGTGTCCTCCGCTCCGGCGCCGCCGGTCGCGACCAGCTCCTGCAGCGTCTCGGCGACCTGGCCGAGCGTCGCGGTCGCGTACCCGGTCGGGGCGGCGGTCTCGGCGAGGTCGAGGGTCCGCATCGCCTCGCCGACCAGCTCCGACACCACGATCGAGCTGAGGTGCAGGTCGTCGAGGAACTTGCTGTCGGCCTGGACGGCCTCCAGCGGGAACTCGGCGCGGCGCGCGACCAGCGTGCGCATCAGCATCAGCGGGTCGCCGGCGTCCACCTCGCCGGGGACGTCACCGCCGGGCGCGCCGCCCCCGGACGTGGCGGCCCGCGCGGACGCGTCGGCGAGCAGCGCCGCGTCCACCTCCGGGACGATCTCGCAGAAGTTCGCGATGAAGGCCGGCTCGGCGTCCGGGTCGAACGGGCGGATCAGCCGGTCGGCGAACAGGTCGGCGACGCGGACGCCGGCGCCCGCGGCGAACGCGGCGCCGAGCGCGGCGAGCAGCCCGCCGAGCGAGTCCTCGTCGGTGCGGGTCGCGACGGCCGGGACGCCGGTGATCTCGCGGGCCAGATGGGTGAGGACCTGCCCGGGCCCGACCTCGATCAGCAGGTCCGCGTCGCCGGCCGCGGCCGCGAGCGCCTCGGCGAACAGCACCGGCGCGGTGATCTGCTCGCGCAGCAGCGCGCGCAACTCGTCCGGCGCCATCGCGGCGGAAAGCGGCGCGCCGGTCACGGTCGAGAACACCTGGCGGCGCGGACCGGCGAGGGGCTCCTCGCCGAGCCGTCCGGCGAACGCGTCGGCGGCGGGCGCGACCAGCGGCGAGTGGAACGCGTGCGACACCGGCAGCCGGACGGCCTGGAGCCCGGCCCGGGTCGCGCGGCCGATCACCGCCAGCAGCCCGTCGGACGGCCCCGACACCACCGTCTGCCTCGGCCCGTTGTGGCCCGCGATGACGACGCCGTCGTCCTGCTCGGCGAGCAGCGCGGCGACGGTCTCCGCGCCGGCGGACACGCCCGCCATCGAACCGCCGTCCTCGGCCAGCTCGCTCATCGTCGCGCCGCGCGCCGCCGCGATCCGCAGCAGCGCGTCCTCGTCGAGGGCGTCCGCCCAGTGCAGCGCGGTGATCTCGCCGAGGCTGTGCCCGACGGCCGCCTGCGCCTGAACGCCGAGCCCCGTCAGCACCCGCAGCCCCGCCGCCGACGCGGTCGCGATGCGCGGCTGCGCCACCGCCGTCTCCACCTGGTCGGCGCCGGCCGGCAGCGCGGCCGCCTCGTACAGCTCGTCGACCGTGTCGAAGCGGCGGCGCAGCGCCCCGCCGTCCGACCGGGTGCCCGACCCCTGGCCGGGGAACAGGAACACGATGCGCGGCAGCCCGCCCGGCCCGCCGACGAACACGCCGGCCGCCGGGTCGATGTGCCGCTCGGTCCCCTCGGCGGCGAGCTCGGCGACGCGGCGCAGCGCGTCCGCGAGCTGTGCCGGGGCGCTCGCGACGACCGCGGCCCGCCACGGCCGCCGGTCCAGCCGCCCGGCCAG
>NZ_JBEYYT010000862.1:0-1633 GCF_040645715.1 Spirillospora sp. NPDC046719
GCGCATCGCCGCGTCCGGGTCGGCCGCGCGCGCCTTCGCCGCGTCAGCGGCACGGGTGTCGACCCCACGCCGGGTCTCGGCGGCGCGCCCGCGCCCGGTATCGCCGTGCTTGCGGGCCCTGCCCTCGTTCTCCGGGCTCGGCGTCGGCGCCGGGACGGTCACGCCGGCCGCGCCCGGGGAGCCGGCCGTGCCGCGCGGGCGGCCGTCCAACTCCGCGACGACCACCGCCACCGGGCGGTCCAGGTCCCAGCCGAACCCGCCGCAGTGCGCGACGACCCGGTCGTCGTCGCCGGCGCGGCCCGCCAGGATGTCGCGCAGGAAGTCGGCGCGGTACTTGCTCTCCACCGCCGCGACGGCCTGCTGCTTGGTCACCACCAGCGCCGCGACGGTCGCGGCCCGCTCCAGGATGCCGAGGTCGGATCCGCGCAGCGTGCCCGCCGGGCTGAACGCGATGATCCGGCCGTGGTCGAAGCCGCCCGCGACGACCGGGACCACCAGGTGGTCGCCGGTGCCGTGCGCGCCGATGATGCCGCAGCCGCCGCGCCCGCAGGCCGCGTGCCGGCCCGCGTCGAAGCCCCGCATCGCCTGGACGTGCTCGTCCGGGCCCGCGCCGGCGAGCACCCGCTGCTCGCCGTCCAGCACCACGACCGCCACGTCCAGCAGCGTCGCGACCTCGTCGACGACCTCCTGCAGGCCGCCGCCGCACAGCACGATCTGCACGAGCGCCCGGTGCACCTCCTCGGTGCGGGCGAGGACGGCCGCCTGCCGGTTCAGGATGTCGGTGAGGACCTGGTTCAGGATGTCGTCGAAGCCGACGTCGTTGGGGAGCAGGATGAGCGGGAAGCCGCGCCGGTCCGCCTGGGCGATCATCTCGGCGGGCAGCGAGTCCAGGTAGCGGCCGAGCTTGATGGCCAGGGCCGCGAGGCCGCGCTCGTCCAGGTCGGCGACCAGGTTGTCCAGCGACTGCGGGGTGTTGCGGAGGGGGTAGCCGGTGGTCAGCAGCAGCTCGTGGGGCTTGACCCACGACAGGATGTCGGGGACCTCCATCACGTTGAGCCGCTGCACGACCCGGTCGAGGCCGGACCGTCCCGCGATGAGGCGGGCGCCGTTCAGGGTGCTGGCGCCGAGGACCTCGCCGACGGACAGGCCGTAGGTCAGTGTTCCGGTGCTCGCGAGCCGGAGGGCCGGTGGGCCCGGGTCCGCGCTGGTGTAACTCATGCCAGGGGTCACCTCGCCTTTTGGTGCGTACATCGCCGCGTGTGGCGTGATCGCTACCGGTTCCTGATCAACACTGACAACAAAGACGAACGATGACAACCATCCTTGGCAGCTTTCCCCATACGTCCGCGCGGAGGCCCGTTCTACCGTCTCAGCGGAGGCCGGGCCGCCCGCGATCCGGGCGGCAGCCGACACCGGCTTCGGGAGGATCCGTGACCGCACTCGTCCGCGACCCGATCCCGCTCCCGGCCCGTCCGGGACGGCGGCCGCCCGCCGCCGGCGCGGCGAGCCTGGCGCTGCGGCCGCTGCTCGACCCGCCGCGCCGCCCCGCCCGGGTGCTCGCGGGGTTGGCCTCCCCGCTGTACCAGGTGGCCCGCGGGGGCCCCCGGCCGGGGCGGCGGGGCGGCGGGCACTG
>NZ_JBEYYT010000863.1:0-1632 GCF_040645715.1 Spirillospora sp. NPDC046719
CCGTGCCCGCGGCGGCGCAGGCGGCGGCGAGGCCGAGCCCTCGCAGTCCTCGCACCATGTCGGTCTCCTGTCGCTGTCGGTGCGGTTCAGCGCCGCGGGCGGGGCCGCGGGCCGTGCTCCTGGACGGGCGGGGTCTGGTCCGCGCCGGGCAGCGCGGGCGGCGGGAGGGACGTGACGCCGGTGACCGCGTCGGCGAGGGGCTTCTTGGTGCCGGGCAGGTCCGGGGGCGCGCCCGGCCCGCCGGGCCGCCTCCCGAAGTCGAACGCGGACGTCAGGTCGCCGAACGCGGCGCGCCGCCAGTCGCTGATGTTCGGGATCTCCACGCCGGTGAGCCGCTCCAGGAACCGCAGCGGGGAGGTGTGGTCGAACGGCTCGCTGGCGATCCAGCCGCCGCGCGTCCACGGCGACACGATGACGCACGGCACGCGGAACCCCGCGCCGATCGGCACGCCGTCGACGAACTCGCCGTCGGTGCCGGGCGGCGGGGTCGGCGGCGGGACGTGGTCGAACAGCCCGTCGTTCTCGTCGTAGTTCAGGATGAAGACGGTCTTGGCCCACACGTCCGGATTCGACGCGATCGCGTCGATCTTGGACGCGACGTAGTCGGCGCCCGCGGCGGGCGTGTAGTCCGGATGCTCGGACTGGTAACTGGTCGGGATGATCCACGACACCGTCGGCAGCCGGTCGTTCGCCGCGTCGTACTCGAACCGGCCCGCCGAGTACGTCCGCATCCCGTTCCGGTACAGCGGGGAGCTCGTCGGCGCGTCCTGGTAGGCGGCGAACGGCTCCAGGATGTTGCAGCCGTAGTTGTCCGCCTCCTGGTACACCCTCCACGTCACGCCCGCGTCGGTCAGCGCCTCCGGGTACGTGTCCCAGGTGTAGGGATCCGGGGCGGCGTTGCCGGTGATCGGGCCGCCGTCGTCGCCGTCGGGGTCGATGCTCGCGCTCATCAGGTACAGCCGGTTCGGCCAGGTCGGGCCGAGCACGGAGCAGTGGTAGCGGTCGCAGACGGTGAACTGCTCGGCGAGCGCGTAGTGGAACGGGATGTCCTCGCGCGTGTAGTAGCCCATGACGTACGGGGCGTTGTCGCCGTCGGCGGCGCGGTGCGCGGCCAGCCACCCGTCCATCCGCCCGTTGTTCCACGCCGCGTGCTGGACGCTCCACGCGTGGCTGGTGGACGGGATGGCCTGCGCGCTGCTCCTCGCCGTGTCGAGGTGGAAGGGCAGCACGTAGCCGGCCTCGTTGACGTCGTCGGGCTGGTAGAACACCGACCGGCCGGTGCCGAGCGTGATCGCGGCCGGGTCGGAGAACCCGGCGACCCCGGGCAGCGTCCCGAAGTAGTGGTCGAAGCTGCGGTTCTCCTGCATCAGGATCACCACGTGCTTGACGTCCTTCAACCGCCCCGGCCCGCGCGCCGGGCGGGCGGCCAGCGCGCGGCGCACGTTCGGCGGCAGGAACTCGGCGGCGAACGCGGCGGCGGTGGCGGCGCCCGCCGCCGACAGCAGCCGCCGCCGGGTCAGGGGCACGTCCGGGCCGGCCGGGGTGAGGTCCCAGCGCCGCTCAGCAGTCAAGATCACTTCGCGAGCGTAAGCCGCGGGAGTGGGGGCTGCAGGGATCCGCGCGGCGCTCGGC
>NZ_JBEYYT010000864.1:0-1632 GCF_040645715.1 Spirillospora sp. NPDC046719
GCGCTGGTGGCGATCGGGGAGGCGTGGGGCGCCGGCGCCGACCGGGCCCCCGGGGGCGTCTCGGGGCGGTTCCTGGGCCCCCCCGGCGGGCCGCCCCCCCACGGCCGCCCCGCCCCCCGGCGCGGCCCCCCCCCCGGGGCCCCCCCCCGCGGGGGGGGCCCCGCCGGGGGGCGCGCCGCCGGTGCGGTCCGTCACCGCCGTGGTCGGCCTGCTGGTGCTCTTCGAACTGGTCAGCGGGTTCCTCCAGGCCGGGATCGCCCCGATCCTGCCGAGCATCGGCGACACCTTCGGCGTCTCCGACTCCGCCGTCGCGCTCGTCGTGTCCGTCCAGCTGCTGTCCGCGGCGGTCTGCGCGCCCGCCCTGGGGCGGCTCGGCGACCTGCACGGCCACCGCCGGATGCTGCGGATCGCGCTGGCCTGCGTCGCGGCCGGCTCGGTGCTCTGCGCGGTCGCGCCCGCCTTCCCGGTGCTGCTGCTCGGGCGGCTGCTGCAGGGCCCGCTCGTCGCGCTGATGCCGCTGGAGATCGCGCTGATCCGCGACCGGCTCCCCGTCGGCCTCGCCCGCCGCGCGATCGCCCGGCTGGTCGGCGCGCTGACCCTCGGCGGCCTGCTCGGCGCCGTCGGGATGGGCGCGGCGGGCAAGGTCTTCGGCGACGTCCGGATCGCCCTCGCCGTCCCCGCCGTGCTGGCGCTGGCGTGCGTGGCCGTCTCGATGGTCGCGATCCCGGAGTCGGTCACCCGCGCCGCCGGACGGGTCGACCGGCCGGGCGTCGTGCTGCTCGGCCTCGCCGTCCTCGGCCTGCTCGCCGGGGTGTCGTCGGCGGGCGACCACGGCTGGCTCAGCGGGCGCGTCCTGGTCCCCACCCTGGCGGGCCTGGTCCTGCTCGCGGTCTGGGCGCTCGTCGAGCTGCGCACCGCCGAACCGCTCGTGGACCTGCGCGCCATGGCCGGACGGCACGTCGCGCCGTTCTACTTCGCCTCGTTCGCGTTCGGCGTGGTCTACTTCGGCGGCCAGTCCCCGAACGCCACCTTCTTCGCCACCGACCGGGACGAGGCCGGCTACGGGTTCGGGCTGTCCTCGCTGTCGATCGCGCTCGCCACGCTGCCCGCCATGATCGCCAGCATCGCGGGCTCCGCGTGCACCGCCCGGATCGCCGCGAAGGTCGGCTACCGCACCGCGCTGATCGGCTCGTTCCTGCTGGTCGGCGTCGGGTTCGTCGCGTTCGCGGCGGCGCACGGGGCGCTGTGGGCGGTGGTCGCCGAGCTGACCCTGATGGGCCTCGGGCTGGGCACCGCGCTCGGCGCGATGCCGACGGTGATCGCCGAGGCGTCCGACCCGTCCCGGACGGGCGTCGCCACCGCCGTCTACAACAACGTCAAGACGGTCGGCGGCGCGGTCGCGGGCGGGCTGTTCGGGACGCTGCTCGCCGCGCCCGCCGGCCGGGACGACCCCAGCGAGGGCGGCTACGTCGCGGTCTGGCTGATCGGCGCCGCGTTCGCGCTGGTGGCGGCGCTGCTCGCGGTGGCCGCCCGCAGGCGCGAGGTCTGAGGCGCCGGACGTCCCCCCGGGCCCCCCGGCGGGACGTCCGCGCGCCCTTCCCCAATATAAACGAAAAAACACGCCCAATACGG
>NZ_JBEYYT010000865.1:0-1616 GCF_040645715.1 Spirillospora sp. NPDC046719
GTGCTGCGGCTGCGCGACGGCATCGTCCTGCTGCCCGGCGCCGACCGCGAGGCGCTGCGCATCCTGTCCGCGCTGCCGCAGCCGTTCACGCCGCGGCAGGCGGGCGACGCGCTGTCCACCAGCCGCCGCGTCGCCGTCGCGCTGCTGGAGCACCTCGACGGCCTGGGCCTCACCGAGCGGCGCCGCTGACGCCCGCGGGGATGAACCCGGCCATGGCGGGAAAACCGGTTGAACCGCGGCGTGCGGCTCTGGCGTCATAGATCACGGTTCGGATCCCGTCGAGAAGGAGAAGGCATGCCGTACCAGACCCTGAAGGGCGGCCGCGTTCCCATCCGGATGTGGACCGACCCCGACACCGTCGAGGACCAGGCCCTCGACCAGCTCCGCAACGTGTCCGCGCTGCCCTGGGTGGAGGGGCTCGCGGTCATGCCGGACGTCCACTACGGCAAGGGCGCGACCGTCGGCTCGGTCATCGCGATGAAGAACGCGGTGTCGCCGGCGGCGGTCGGCGTCGACATCGGCTGCGGGATGACCGCCGCCAAGTCCACGCTCACCGTGGAGGACATGCCGGACGACCTGTCGGGTATCCGGCACCGGCTGGAGAAGGCGATCCCCGTGGGGCGCGGTTCGCACAAGAGCGCCGTCGACCCGTCCGCGCTGCCGAACCTGAAGGAGCGCGGCTGGTACGAGTTCTGGAAGGAGTTCGAGGACCTGCACCCGGCGGTCCGCTCCGGCCTCGGCCGCGCGCGCTCGCAGATGGGCACGCTCGGCGGCGGCAACCACTTCCTGGAGCTGTGCGCGGACGACGAAGGCGGGATCTGGCTCGTCCTGCACTCGGGGTCGCGCAACATCGGGAACGTGCTCGCCGAGCACCACATCGAGGCGGCCCGCAAGCTCCCGCACAACCAGGACCTTCCGGACACCGACCTCGCCGTGTTCCTCAGCGGAACCGCGAAGATGGACGCCTACCGGCACGACCTGTTCTGGGCGCAGGAGTACGCGCGCCGCAACCGCGCGGTCATGATGGCGCTCGCGCAGAACGTCGTGACCAGGCAGTTCGGCGAGAAGCGCTGCCGGTGGAACCAGGTCATCTCCTGCCACCACAACTACGTGGCGGAGGAGGAGTACGGCGGCGAGGAGCTGCTCGTCACCCGCAAGGGCGCGATCCGCGCGGGCGCCGGCGACCTCGGCATCATCCCGGGGTCGATGGCGACCGGCACCTACATCGTCCGCGGCCTCGGCAACGAGACGGCGTTCAACTCGGCGTCGCACGGCGCGGGCCGCCGGATGAGCCGGAACAAGGCGCGCAAGAACTTCACCGTCGAGGACCTGGTCGAGCAGACCAGGGGCGTCGAGTGCCGCAAGGACAGCGGCGTCATCGACGAGATCCCGGGCGCCTACAAGGACCTGGAGACGGTGATGGAGTCGCAGTCCGACCTCGTCGAGGTCGTCGCGCACCTGCGGCAGCTCGTCTGTGTGAAGGGCTGAGGGCGTGACGGCGGTGCAGCGGCCGGCGAACGCGCGCGGCGCGGGCGACGGCATGAAGCTGCACCGCCGGACGCTCCGGCTCGGCGGGCGGGAGCACACGGTCATCGGGCTGCGGACCGCCACGAAGG
>NZ_JBEYYT010000867.1:0-1612 GCF_040645715.1 Spirillospora sp. NPDC046719
CGGACGGTGCCCGCGCGGGTAGGTGTTCCCGTGGCGGTCCACGCGACGGAGGAGAGCCGATGACGCCCGTTGCCCCACTGCGGCCGGACGACCCGTCCCGCGAGGTGCGGGTCGCCGTCGCCGAGGGCCTCGCCCGGCTGTCCGGCCCCGCCGCGCTCACCGCGCTGGAGCACCTGCTCGGCGACCACGACCCCGTCGTCCGGATGGCCGCGCTCGACGCGGCGGCGGAGCTGGGCGTCCCCGGACCGCTGGAGGGGCGCGTCGTCACCTCGACCGCGCACGCCAGCTGGCAGGTGCGGCGCCGCGCCGTGCGGGCGCTCGGCCGGGCCCGCGCCGACGTCGCCGTCCAGCCGCTCGTCCGGGCCCTCGGCGACCGGATCGTGGACGTGCGGCGCGCCGCCGTGCGGGCCCTGGAGCAGTGGGCGGCGGACCGTCCCGAGGTGGTCACGGCGCTCACCGAATCCCTCACCGACCCGGACCCGGGTGTGCGCACCCAGGTCCGCTGGGCGCTCGCGTAGGCGTACGCGGGCCCGCGGGCGGGCCGCCGGCGTGGCACGGCGCCGGCGGCCCGCTCTCACCTCCACCGCGCCGGTCTCGATGCGGGCGGGACGTTCTGGGGTGGGGCGCCCTGCTCGCTTCAAGACCTGCGCGGGACGGTCGGCGGGTGGTGACCGAGAACTCACGGACGATCACCGACGTCTAACGTGGCACCGGAAGGTAAGGGCCGGACGGTGCCCGCGCGGGTAGGTGTTCCCGTGGCGGTCCACGCGACGGAGGAGAGCCGATGACGCCCGTTGCCCCACTGCGGCCGGACGACCCGGGGCGGCTGGGGCGGTACGAGCTGCTCGGACGGCTCGGCGAGGGCGGGCAGAGCGTCGTCTACCTGGGCCGCCGCGACGACGGCATGCACGGCGCCGTCAAGCTGCTGCGCGCGCAGCTGAGCCGCAGCCCCGAGTGGCGGGCCCGGTTCGAGCGCGAGCTGAAGCTGATCGAGCGGGTCGCCGGGTTCTGCACGGCGCAGGTCGTCGACGCCGACGTGTCCGCCGAGACGCCGTACGTCGTCAGCGAGTACGTGCCGGGCCCGTCGCTGACCGGGCTGGTGACCGAGCGCGGCCCGCGCGCCGGCACCGACCTGGACCGGCTGGCGATCGGCACGGTCACCGCGCTCGCGGCGATCCACCGCGCGGGGATCCTGCACCGCGACTTCAAGCCGTCGAACGTGCTGATGGGGCCGGACGGCCCGCGCGTCATCGACTTCGGCATCGCCCGGCTGATCGGCGACGCGGCGGCGCGGGGCAGCGGCGTCGTCGGGACGCCGTCCTACATGGCGCCCGAGCAGGTGACCGACGCCGAGCTCGGCACCGGCGTCGACATGTTCACCTGGGCGGCGACGATGCTGTTCGCCGCGACCGGCCGGCATCCGTTCGGCAACGACTCGATCTCCGCGGTGTTCCACCGGATCCTGCACTACGAGCCGGACCTGTCGCCCCTGCCGGGGACGCTGCGCGGCTCCGTCGGCCGGAAAATACCGAATTCGTCCGCTCGGCCCAGGGTTTTCAACGATCTTGAATATCCCTTTGAGCATCGAACAGGGAACCCCCGTGAAATCGGC
>NZ_JBEYYT010000868.1:0-1607 GCF_040645715.1 Spirillospora sp. NPDC046719
ATCGAACGTCGCCCAGTGAATCTTGTGTGGGCATAACTAGCGTGGTGGCGCAGGACGACGCCGCTGTCACGGGACCACGACTACGGTGCGGTCGAGGTGCGCGCAGGGTCGGCGTGTGTGTGCCTTTACCTGCCGGCCTTCGCGTGGTAATCGTCGACGATTTCCTGCGGGATTCGTCCTCGATCGGAGATGTCCTTGCCGGCCTTCTTGGCCCATGCCCGGATCGCTTTGTTCTGCTCGCGGTCGGTGCTGGCCGTGCCGTGGCCGCGAGCAGCGCGTCCACCGACTACCACTCCGCCTCGGCCGACCTTCGTGCCATGGGCGACATAGGGAGCGAACAGTTCGCGCAGCTTGCCGGCGTTGCTGCTCGACAGGTCAATCTCGTACTGCACGCCATCGAGAGCGAACTTGATGGTCTCCTCGGCGTCTCCGCCATCCAAGTCATCGATCAGCTTCTGGATAATTTGCTTCGCCACGGTACGGCACATTCCCTTCTGGCAGGGTGGTCCTACGAACGTAGGGACACGGTATCCTGCGCGGCGTTTGCCGCATCAACCAGATGGACTCGGCACGGTTCGCGGTGGCTTCCTGGGCCTTCCGATAACCGCCCCTCGGCCTGCCGCACCCTGGCTTCGGGTAGGTGAAGGGGTGGCCCTGGTTGGCCTGGTCGGCGAGTTCGGAACAAGGGCGACCTGTATTCAGTGGGCGGCCGGCTCGGCCCTCTCCTCGCGCCTATCCGCGATTCACGATGCGAGTTCGATTCTCGTCCCGGTCGGGGTGCCGGATAGCGGCGGGCCGCCTGGCGGGATGATCTGTACGCAGGCTTACAGAAGTAGTACGTGCCACAGCGCGTAGTCGAGGTTCGGTGCCTTCGTGCAGACACGGCGCGGCTCGCCGGCGCCCATCCGCTGTTCTCCGATCTGGCTGCTTTCGAAGTCCCCATCATGGTCAAACGCCCTTGCCGGACGGTGCTGTCGGGAATGTCAGGGTGGCGGTGATGAGGCGGTGGTCGGACGGGATCGGGTCGGTGTGGGGTAGGTGGACGTGGTAGCTGTCGGGGATGACGTGCGGGAGCATGGCGGTGTTGGCGAGGAGCCAGTCGATGAGCAGGCCGCCGCCGACGTGATCCTTGTTGTTGACGGTGGGCAGCAGCTCAGTGTCCGGGTTGGTTTGCCAGGCGAGGTCGGCGAGGGCGTGGAAGCCGCATCCGTCGTCGCGCTGTCGGGTGTGGGGATTCCAGCGGCCGATGAGGTGGTCGACGGCGTCGGTGTCGGCGGTCCAGGTGCCGTCGGGTAGGCGTCGGCCTTTCTGGGCACGGGTGCGGTGGTCGGCGGCGGTCCAGTCCCGTTGGGGGAGGTGGTCGCCGCTGGCGGTGGAGTTGAGGTCCCCGCCGATGATGACGGGTCGGCGGGTGGTGCCGTAGCGGTCGAGAAGTGCGGCTTGTTGGCGGCGGCGGATGCCGCAGTGCGGTGTCCAGTGGGTGACGGCCGCGGCGAAGTGGTCGGGGTCGCTTTCGACGTCGGCGGTGTCGGTGACGGCGTATACCGCGATGTTGGGGTTGTCGGGGAACAGGTGCGGGTGACCGGCCTCAGGGCAGCTTCGGAGGG
>NZ_JBEYYT010000869.1:0-1596 GCF_040645715.1 Spirillospora sp. NPDC046719
CGGCCGGCGTCGCCGCGGCCCGCAGGCTCGCGGGAGGCGACCCGCCGGCGGAGACGCTGCGGCGGGTGCTGTCCACGGTCGTGCTGCCCGGCCGGATGTCCTGGCACGCCGTGCCCGGGACGGCCACGACGCTGCTGATCGACTCCGCCGTCGACGGGACGGGCGTCGCCGCCGCGCTCGCCGCCGCCCGCGACCGCTGGGGCGAGGTCGACCACGCCGTCGTCTGCCTGCCCGACCACAAGGACCTCGACGGGGCCGTCCGCGCGCTCGGCGACCTGCCCGTCACCTACGTCCGGCTCCCGCAGCCGCACCTGCGCTTCACCCGGCCCCTGCCGCCGTCCTGGGACGTCGTCGAGTCCGGCGCCGTCACGCCGGAGGCGCTGGCGACCCTCGGCCACCGCGTGGCCGTGCTCGGCACCGTCTACTTCACCGGCCTGGTCCTCGACCGGATCGGCGCCGGCACCGAGCGGCTGTTCGTCCCGCCGGCTACCGCGCCGGCTTCTCGACGTCCTTCCGGATCCGGCGCATGACGTCGTCCATCAGCGAGAAGTCCGGGTTCACGGTCGCGACGTCGGACGCGACGATCCCGTAGGAGTCGCGGGTGGCCCACGCGCAGTACGTGTGCGTCTCGGCGAGCACCGCGAACGTCCCGCACTCCGCCCGGCCGCCATTCTGCCCGGGATTGCCCTGCTCACCGGAGATGAACGTGCTGGGCCGCAGCCTGCGCAGGAACGCGCCCGGCTCGCCGACCTCGCCCGTCCCGCCCACGAACAGCACGTTCGTGCGGCCCAGCGGGTCGGTGTAGACCGCCGCGCCGTTCCCGGCCACGGGGACGCCGCCGGCCCGCACCGCAGCCATGACGAACGGGTACGCCGCGCTGGCGGCCGGCTCGGTGGCGTCCTTGGTCATCCCCCCGGCGCGCGGCAGGGCGTTGATCCGCCGGGTGGACGCGGTGGACACCGCGTCGCCCTTCCCGCCCTTCCCCGCGCCGGGTTCGTCCGGCTTGAACGCCAGGACGCCGACCATCAGCACCGCGACCAGCGCCACGCCGACCGCGGCGCCGAGCAGCAGCCCGGAGACCTGCCTGCGCTCCCGCTCCGGCTCGGCCCCGCCGGGCGCCGCCGCGCCGAGCGGCGCCGGCATCGGGTGCGGCCCGGTCCCGCCCGGAAGGACGATCGGACCCGTCCCGTTCGGCAGCGGATGCCCGCCCGTGCCGCCGGGCAGCGGGTGCCCGCCGGTGCCGTTCGCCGGGACGGGGAGGCGGTGCCCGCCCGTCCCGCCCGGGAGCGGCTGCGGCCCGGTGCCGTTCGCGATCATCTGCGGTCCGGTCCCGTCGGCGGCGTCCGCCGACCACCACGGCGGCGAGGAGCCCCAGGGCGCCGGGGCGGCGGTGAACCCCCCGGGCGGCCCGCCGTCCTCGACGACCTGCTGGCGGCCCGGTTCGTCGCCCGGCACCGCGCCCGGCACGCCGGGGCGGGGAGGTGATTCGGCCATTGCTCTCCCGAGGATTCCGTACCGCCTGAAAGCCCGCGGATCACCCGGATCGTAACCGGGCGGCCGGGCCGGTGCGGACCGTTCGCCGCAGGCGGGGCGCCC
>NZ_JBEYYT010000870.1:0-1592 GCF_040645715.1 Spirillospora sp. NPDC046719
GCGCTGGTGGCGGCGTTCCGGTCCGGCGCGGCCCGGCTCCTCAGCGCCTGGACGAGCACCGGCGACCGGCCGGTCACCGTCGGCGGGTGCCCCCTGCAGGCGTCCATGGTCGCCATGACGGGCGCCATCGAGATCGCCGTGCACGGCTGGGACATCGCCTGCGCGACCGGGAACCCGCGGCCGATCCCGCCGGGCCTCGCCGGGCTGCTGCTGGACCCCGCCATGGCGCTGGTCACCGACGCGACCCGCGCCGGCCTGTTCGCCCCGGCCGTCTCCGTCCCCGGCACGGCCGCGCCCGCCGACCGGCTGCTGGCCCACCTGGGGCGCGACCCGCTCGCCTTTCAGGCGCGCGGCGCGTAGCGGCGGACGCCGCCCTCCTCGTGGACGTCCAGGAGGCCCTGGTCGGCCAGCACGTCCAGGTGCGCCTCGATCTCCAGCACGGCGAGCATCCGGCTGAAGGCGTCCAGGTCGGCGAGCGCGCGGCGGCGCCGCGTCCAGGCCATCGACGCGGCGACCTCGAAGGCCGTCCCGTGGCCCGCGCGGACCCGCTCGGCGGCGGCGTCGAGGCGGGCGGCGTGGTGCTCCAGCAGCGCGTCGATCCGGGTGTGGACGCTCGCCGTCACCGGCCCGTGCGCGGGCAGCAGCAGCGTGTCGGGCATGTCGCGGACGAGCCGCAGCGAGTCCAGGTAGCTGCGCAGCGGCCGCCGCTCCGGCTCGGCCTCGAGGCCGATGGACGGGCTGATGTGCGGCAGGACGTGGTCGCCGGCGAACAGCAGCCCGGCCGACGCGTCCCGCAGCACCACGTGCCCGCGGGTGTGGCCCGGGGTGGCGAACACGTCCAGCCCGCGCCCGGCCAGCGCGACCCGCTCCCCGTCGTCCAGCCAGGCGTCGGGCGCGGTCAGCGGGTCCTCCTCGCCGGCGGGGTCGCGCGTGATCCCGGCGATCTCCGCGGCGAGCTCGCCGGCGCCGCAGCGGCGGAGCATCTCAATCTGGCGCGCGTGCACGTTGCGCGGGACCGCGGACGCCTCGATCGACGGCCGCTCACCGCGCCCGATCCGCACCCGGGTGCCGAACGACCCGCGCAGCGCGAGCGCCTGCGAGTAGTGGTCCCGGTGCGCGTGCGTGACGAGGAACTGCGCCACGTCGTCGAGCCCGTGGCCGAGCGTCCGCAGCGCGGCTTCGAGCGCCGTGCGGCTGTCGGGCATCGCCCAGCCGGAGTCGACCAGGACGGGGCCGTCCGGGTCCTCGATGACGTAGACGTTGACGGCGTGCAGCGACGGAATGGGCAGCGCCAGCGGGATCCGGTGCACGCCGGGCGCCACTGGATGGGCCCCGGGTTCGTACCATTCCGCCGCCTGTTCCACCACCGGTGCCGTCACCGCGCGCCCCCCGATTCTCGAATCGCGTTCTATTAGTGGAACTTACTTCATCGGGGGAACCGGCACTGCCGCCGGGGTCCCCCGGGTCGGCCGTGCGCGGCGTCCCGGTCGGCTGTGGGCGTCCCGGTCAGCCGTGCGCGGCGTCGCGGTCGGCCGCGCGCCGCGCCTCCTTCGCCGCCTTCCGCGCCTCCCGCGCCGCCTCCTCCGCCCGGT
>NZ_JBEYYT010000871.1:0-1544 GCF_040645715.1 Spirillospora sp. NPDC046719
TCCATTCTGACCACTTATGCCAGAACAGCTTACACATTAGTTTCATTTAATCTCCCTTTTTTCAAATCCTTTAATATCATATTTGTCAGATACTATATTTCCTAGCACAATATATTTAACATCAGTCCAACCGTCTTTTTTAGCGTCAGACACAGCTCATTTATATTCTTTTTCAGAAACGGTTTGCCAATCAGAATAGTTACTATGAACTCCGATACGGCTCGTATCATAAATAAACCTTGCTTGAATTAATTTCTTTGGTTTACGTTTAAAAATTTTCATTCAATCCCTCCCCACCAGTCATTGACCAGATATTAGTTTGTCGGTCATTCAAATCTCCTTAGTATTCATGAAATAATTCATTCAAATAAACTCATCTGTCCTTTCTTTTCTTCTATGAGTGGAATCCAGTCAGGAAATTTACTTTCAATATGTTCAATTGCCTGTTCCGTCCATTCATGAATCCCTAAAAATTCCATTGCATCTTTGCTGTGAGGGATAACATTTATCTCTGAGAAACCAATCGGATTATTAGCACTGTTTTGAATGAAATAAACTTGCTTCACGGCCATTTCCAATGCATCACCATGAATGATTACACCATTCATCCCTTGGATTGCAAAGGCATGAATCAAGAATGAAATAGCTTCATCCGATAATTCTAATGCCTGGTACCAATAGTTACTCGGCAAATAGTTAAAAAAGTCTGCATTCATTCGATCATTTTGCCATTTTTGGATAATTAGAGTTCCTGTTCCTGCTCCAGTTAAATCAGCACCTCCAGAACCACCTACAAGCAACGCTGTGAGCTTACCAAGTTCATCTGGTGTATAATGCTGCCCTTTTGCTGAAACAGCTGAATGAGCCATAAAATAGTCTCTAAAGAAATCAATGCCCATGTCATGGTGGATATTTAAGATTTTAGAATAAAATTCTTCATGTCCTTTTTTATCAAAAACAAGCTCTTGGATTCTATTTGTAAAATTCATGTGTTCATCAACATTGAGCATGTCATAGAATTGTTGTTCAGTAATTGTCATCTATCCCCTCCACCACTTTCACTAAATCAGTCATCATCCCCTCCAATCGCTGCGAGTGCTTTTTCTAAATCAGGCAAAATCCAGTCTGTTTGAATAGTTCCTAAATGCCCATCACGTTTAATCGTTCCAATAACATGCTCGATATACTTTTTCGCAGTGTTAATCTGTTCTTGGAGTTTTTCAACCGTTTTTTCGTCAGTGTCTGAAGAACATTCATCACATACAATAAATTCTCCTTCTGGAAGCCATTCAGGTTCGATTGGTTTATCACAGCTATAACATGTTGTTTGCTTCATCATTTTTCACACCTCCCCAGTGCTACCAAAACCGCCTGTACGCTTTCCATTTGCGTTGTCATCGTCTGTTGTAAGGTATTTGACAAATACCCCTTGCATTATTCTTTGACCTTTAGAAATGGTTACAGGCTCTTTTGAGATGTTCATAAATAAGCCTTTAAATTCTTGCGGATAGTAATCTGAATCGATAATTCCTACTGAATTAATC
>NZ_JBEYYT010000872.1:0-1535 GCF_040645715.1 Spirillospora sp. NPDC046719
CCGGTGGATCGTGCTGGTGCGGGCCCTGACCGGCCGCAGAGACCGCGGCGGGACAGGCGGGGCCGGCGGGCGGCCGCCACCGGAAGATCATGTCGGCCTCCCGGACGAGCGCGGTCGGGCCGAGCAGCCCGGCGAGGCGGACGGCGGCGTCGCGGGCGGCGACCGGCACCGCGCCCGTCAGCGCCGTCATCCGCGCGAGCCGGTGGGAGCGCCGCATCACCTGGGTGGTGCGGCGCCGCCGGGCGGCGGTGTAGGCGGCGAGCGCGGCCGGCATGTCCCCGCGGGTCGCGTGGTGGGCGAGCACGACCGCGTCCTCGATGGCCTGGCAGGCGCCCTGGCCGAGGTTGGGGGTCATGGGATGGGCCGCGTCGCCGAGCAGCGCGGTGCGTCCGCGGTGGAACGCCGGCAGCGGCCTGGGCATGTGGTAGACGTCGTTGCGGAGCACCGCGTCCGGGTCGACGCCCTCCAGCAGGGCGGGGACGGGGTCGTACCAGCCGCCGAACAAGCGCAGCAGTTCGGCGCGCTCGTCGCCGCCGGGGGCGCGGGCCCCCTCGGGTGCGGGGGCGGTGGCGTACAGGTAGGCGCGGTCGCCGGTGAGGGGGTTGATCCCGAAGACGGTGCCGCGGCCCCACGCCTCGGCGGGGGTGAAGCTGCCGGCGGGGGCGCGGGTGACGGCGCGCCAGGCGGTCAGGCCGGTGTAGCGGATGGGGGAGCGGCCGGGGAACAGCGTCGCGCGGGTCGGGGAGTGGATGCCGTCGGCGGCGACGACGAGGTCGGCGGTCTCCTCGCCCGTGACTGCGCCGGTGCCGGCACCGGGGGCGGGGCCGGTGGTGCTGGTGGTGACGGTCGCGGGGGTCGTGGCGTCGCCGGGGGAGGCGAGGGCGGCGGTGGAGTTCAGGCGCAGGGCGCCGTCGGGCAGCCGGGCGGCGAGCAGGTCGACCAGGGCGGCGCGGAGGGTGACCACGAGCGGGTCGCCGTAGCGGTCGGCGGCGGTCTGGATGGAGGTGCGCGACAGCCATCGCCCGTCGGCGCGGCGCACCCCGCCCTCGCCCTGGAAGGCGTTGAGGGCCCGGACGGGGTCGCCGGCGCCGATGGTGTCCAGGGCGCGCAGCGCGTTGGGGCCGATCGCCAGGCCGGATCCGACGGGTTCGAGGGAGGCGGCGCGCTCGTGGAGCGTCACCGTCCAGCCGTGGGCGTGCAGGGCCGCGGCGGCGGTGAGGCCGCCGATCCCGCCGCCGATCACGATCGCGTGCGCCATTGCGGACACCCCTTCTCACTACAGCCGTAGTCGGATACTACGCCTGTAGTGAGCCGCCGGTAGGATCGGGGGCATGACGTCCCCGCGCGCCGAGCTGGTCGCCGACACCGCACTCGCGCTGCTCGCCGCCGCCGGCATGCGCGGCCTCACCCACCGCGCCGTCGACAAGGCCGCGGGACTGCCCGCCGGGTCCACCTCCAACCTGGCCCGCACCCGCGCCGCGCTGCTGGAGCTGGCGTTGCGGCGCCTCACCGAGCTGGAGCGGCGGCGGTTCGCC
>NZ_JBEYYT010000873.1:0-1532 GCF_040645715.1 Spirillospora sp. NPDC046719
GCCGGCCACCGCGTCGTCAAAGTGATGGCGTCGGTGGGGGCGGGGCGCCTGGCGGCGTCCGCCGACCGCGAGGACGGGCGGATCGGCTAGCGGCGCGTCGCCGAGCTCCGCGACTCCGCCCGCGCGCTCGGCTGCGCCCGCGTCGAATGGCTCGGCTACGCCGACTCCGGCATGGCGTCCGCTCCGTCGGGCGCCCCCGGCTCCTTCGCGCACGCCGACGTGGAGGAGGCCGCCGCGCGGCTGGCCGCGATCCTGGACGAGGAGGGCGCCGACGTCCTGACCGTCTACGACCCGGCGGGCGGGTACGGGCATCCCGACCACGTGCAGGTGCACCGCGTCGGCACCCGCGCGGCCGAGGTCGCCGGTACCCGCGTCGTCCTGGAGGCCACGGTGGACCGGCGGCTGCTGCGCCGCGCGCTCGCGCTGGTCGCGCGGCTGCCGGGCGTCCCCGCGGACTTCTCGCCGTCCCGGTTCGCCGCCGCCTACAGCGCCCCCGAGGCGCTCACCCACCGGGTGGACGTGCGGCGCTTCGCCCGCCAAAAGCGCGCGGCGATGGCGGCCCACGCGACGCAGGCCGGAGCCGACACGGGCGTCCGGACGCTGGCGGTGCTGCTCAGGCTTCCCCGGCCGGTGTTCCGCTGGGCGCTCGGCCACGAGTGGTACGTCGAGCACGGCCGGACGCCCGCGCGCCCCCTGCTCGACGACATCTTCGCGACCCTGCGCGACGCCCCCGGCCGGAGCGGCTGACACCGGCGGCACGGTCGCAGGCGTCGTCGCCATGGCCGGCGCGGCCGGTCCCGGGCGGGCGGCGCACGGGCCCGTCACGCTCGCCCCCGTCACGGCAGCCCCAAGCCTCGTTCACGTACGCTTCCCTCCAATCTACTACAACTCACGTAGTAGATCGTTATCGCGGCAAAGCGCCGGTGCCGGGGGGCGCCCTGAGCGGGGACGCGCCGCTACGCCCGCGCGGCGGGGCCGGTGCCGAGCGCGGCGCGGAGCGCGCCCGTGGTCAGCCGGCGTGCTTCAACGGCGGCCGGGAGCACGTGGTCGAGGCCGAAGAAGCCGTGGAAGGCGCCCTCGATCCGGTGGACCTCGACGGGGACGCCAGCCTCGGCGAGCCGCGCCGCGTACGCCTCCCCCTCGTCCCGCAGGGGATCGCACTCGGCGGTGAGCACGAAGGCCGCAGGCAGGCCGGACAGGTCCGGGGCCCGCAGCGGCGAGGCGTACGGGTGGTCCGCGTCGGACGGGTCGTCCAGGTACTGCTCCCAGTACCAGCGCATGTGCGCCGCGGTGAGGAACTTCCCCTCGCCGTGCTCGCGGTAGGACGGAGTGTCCTGCCCCGCGTCGGTCACGGGGTAGACCAGCGCCTGGAACGCGATCGGCGGGCCCGCCCCGTCGCGGGCGGCGAGGCACGCGACCGCGGCGAGGTTCCCGCCCGCGCTGTCGCCGGCCACCGCGAGGCGCTCCGGGTCGCCGCCGAGCGACGCGGCGTTGGCGTGCGCCCAGGCGACGGCGGCCCGCGCGTCCTCGAC
>NZ_JBEYYT010000874.1:0-1529 GCF_040645715.1 Spirillospora sp. NPDC046719
GTCAGCCGGCGGCCGAGATGCTGCGCCGGGCGCTCGACGTAGCGGTGCGCCAGGCCGGCGGCGACGAGGACGGCGGCCAGCAGCGCGCCCTCCCAGGCCAGCCGCACCCCCAGCGGCATGGCGTCGCGCTCCCCGGCGACCCGCCAGACCGTCTGGATGATCATCGGGTGCAGCAGGTAGACCGAGTAGCTGACGAGCCCGAGCCACGTCAGCGCGCGGGGCATCCGGCGGTGCCGCAGGGCCAGGCCGCCGAGGAAGGTCAGCCAGGCGGCGGCCACGCCGACCGACCAGTCGACGCCGAGCGACTGGGAGTAGCCGTCCGCGGCCCAGGTCGTGGGCGGGCGCAGGCCCGCGAGCAGGGTCAGGACCGGGACGAGGGCGACCATCGCGGCGGCGGGCCTCGCCGGCATCCGGCCGTCCTGGATGCCGCGCACCGCCGTCCCGGCGAACATCGTGGCGATGATGCACAGGCTCTCGACGCCGCCGATCCGGCTGTCCAGGACGAGCAGCGTCAGCGCGAGCGCCGCGACGATCGCGACGCCCGCGCGGCGCACCGCCGGACGGCCGCTGACCATGGCCGCGATGCCGGCCGCGAGGGCGAACGCCGCGACCATCGGGGTCGCGCCGGGCCAGTGGGTGGCCAGCAGCCCGGACGGCAGCGAGACGCCGAGCATCGCGGCGGCCACGCCGAAGCCGAGCGAGACCCGGGCGCTCGCGCCCTTCACGCCCGCGATGAACATCGCCGTGATGAGCAGGTAGAACACCATCTCGTAGGACAGCGTCCAGAAGACGTTGACGACGTTCGGCACGCCGAGCAGGTCCTGCAGCATCGTCAGGTGCGCGACCGCGGAGATCCACGGGCGGTCGCCGAGCCCGTTCGGCAGCCCCCAGGACACGCCGGTCACGCCGAGCGCGAGCATGAGCCCGACGGACACGAACCAGGCGGGGTAGAGCCGGAACAGCCGGCCGACCCAGAACGCGCGGACGCTGCCCCGCCGGACCAGCGAGAACGGCACGACGTAGCCGCTGATCAGGAAGAACAGGAAGACCCCGTACCGCCCGAAGTCGAACCACGGGCTCACGTTCCGGCGGACCTCGGGGAGCAGCACGTCCAGGGAGTGCTCGAACACCACCACTAACGCGGCCAGGCCCCGCAGGGCGTCGAGCCAGCCCATCCGGGACGCCGTGGCCGCCGGCGCGCCGTTCGCCTTCGTTTCCGTGGTGAGAGTGTTCGTCGGCATCCGGGCCACCCTAGGGGCCGCGCCTCCGCGTTCTCCACAGACCCCCTGAACATCATCTGAACGCCGCGTGTCGGGGAACCGGCCCCGGAACCCGCCGCCCGGGGCTAGGAGCGGACGCCGACGCCCGCGTACAGGATCGCCGCACCGCCCGCCGAGGGCGGGGTCCCGGCGCGCCACCGCCCGGCGGGCACGAGGCCGGGGGGCAGCGGCGTGAACGGCCCGAACAGCCGCTCGATCTCGCGGACGCCGCGGGGCAGCAGCGGGCCGGCGCCCGCCGCCGCGTACCGC
>NZ_JBEYYT010000875.1:0-1525 GCF_040645715.1 Spirillospora sp. NPDC046719
CGCACGTCCTCGACCGTCCCGCCGCCCTCGCTCAGCGTGTTGAGGGCGCGGACGACGTCGGGCAACCCCAGCCGGCACGGGCCGCACTGCCCGGCGGACTGCGCGGCCAGGTAGGACGCGATCCGGGTGACCTCGCCGAGCGGGCAGGTGCCCTGCGCGAGCGGCAGGATGATGCCGGCGCCGACCGTCCCGCCGACGGCGCGCATCCCGGCCCGCGACAGCACGGCGCGCGCCGCTCCGGCCGGGTCGAGCCACGTCCCGTGGTAGCCGCCGACCAGCACGCCGGGGCCCGGCGGCACGTCGCAGTGCTTCAGGACGTCCCGCAGCGGCGTGCCGTACGGAGCCTCGACGACCGTGGTGCCGCCGACGGTGAGCAGCGTGGTGCCCGGCTCGTCGTCGGTCCCGGCGGAGGCGTACAGGTCGGGGCCGAGCGAGACCAGCACCGCGAGCTGCGCGAACGTCTCGGTGTTGGACAGCAGCGTCGGGTACCCGTCCACCCCGGACTCGGCGGCGCGGACCTTCACGCCCGGCGGGATCGGCGTCTCGCCGTTGATGGCGCGGATCACCGCGCCGCTCTCCCCGGAGATGAACCGCTCGGTCAGCCGGACGACGCGGGCGGGCATCCGCCGCTCGCCGATCGCGGCGCGCACCGACCGGGCCGCCTCGTCGCTCTCGACGGCCAGGACGATCCGCTGGGTGCCGAGCGCGGTCGCGACGATCTGCGCGCCGTCCAGCACCAGGTGCGGGGCGCGGCCGAGCAGGACCTTGTCCTTGGCGCTGCCGGGCTCGCCCTCGGCCCCGTTGACGACCACGACGACGTCCTCGCTGGAGCCGCGGTCGCCTCCCTTCTCGCCCGGCAGCAGCAGCGTCCGGTCGGCGGTCGGGTGGTTCACCCGGGACGCGACGGCGGTCAGCTTGCGCGCGAACGGGAACCCGGCGCCGCCGCGGCCCCGCATGTCGACCTGCTCGGCCATCCTGACCAGGTCGTCCAGCGACGGGACGCGCAGCCGGCCGTGCACCGCGAGGTGCCGGTCGAGGTCGAGCCGGTCGAAGCGGTCGAAGCCGAGCGTCAGCCGGGGGCCGCCGATGTTGGAGACCGTGTGGACGGCGCTCATCGGATGACCTCGGTGTCCCAGCCGCCGCCCTCGCCCGGCAGCGGCACGCCGCGCGGGTCGGTCACGGTGGAGCGGGAGTCGCGCCCGCCGAGCGGCCCGGTCACCCGCGGGTCGTCCATGCGGCGCGGGTCGTCCACGCCCCGTCGGTCGTCCATCCCGCGCAGGTCGTCCATACCCCGCAGGTCGTCCATGCCGCGCAGATCGTCGACACCCCGCAGGTCGTTCACACCGCGCAGATCGTCAACACCGCGCAGGTCGTCAACGCCGCGCGGGTCGTCGTATCCGCGCGGATCGTCGCCGTATCCGGGACGGTCGTCGTAGCCGAGCCGGTCGGCGTAGCCGCGCGGGACGGCGGCGCGCGGGTCGCGCTCGGGGAACCGGCCGCGCGCGCGGCGGGCCGCGGCGGCGGC
>NZ_JBEYYT010000876.1:0-1519 GCF_040645715.1 Spirillospora sp. NPDC046719
AGGTCGCGCCACCCCACCACCCCCTTCCGCACGCGTGTTCCAACGAAGCGCAACCGATGGTGCTGCGCAAATAGTCGCCATTCAGGTACCGAAAAGTATCCGCGTTGAAGCGCTGAATTCAAGATGCGATTGCCGGTCACAGCGGGTATTATCTAGGTATGCATTCAGTGACGGTCGAGCTTGAGGCCGCGTCCACCATGGAACTGGTGAACGCGCTCTCAACCATCGCCACTGAACTAGCCAAGCGGAACGCCCCCGAGTCGGCTGCCGCGTGCCTGGAACTCACCGAAACTCTCGCGGCCGCCTGCGATATGCAGGAAAGCGCACTCGCCGGTTTCATTGGCCGCGTTGATGCCACCGCGGAGCAGGCCCGGTGGGGATATCCCTCAGCGCAAGCGTGGCTGCGATCGAGCCTGGGCATGCGCGACAACCGTGCCAAGGAGCGGCTCACTCTCGCCCGGCAGCGCCACCGCCTCCCGCAGGTGGCCGAGCGGCTCGCGGCCGGGGAGCTGTCACACGGTTACGCCGTCACCATCGCCGACTCGGTCGCCCGCCTCGATGACACCGACTGCGCCGAAGCTGAGACCACTCTGCTGGAGATGGCCGATCAGGGCTTCTCGGCCGGGAAGGTCGCCGCGTTCGGCCGCCGCATCCGCGACCTCATCGCCGAACGCGACGACACCGAAGACGCCCCCGACGAGGACACCAAGCGCGGCTACGACAAGTCGTGGATCACCACCACGCGTTCTCTGGACGGCGGCCGGTACGTCAAGGGCTGGTTGAACCCCGAAGACGCCGCGATCTGGGACGGCACCCTGGCTCCGCTGGCCAAGCCGGCGGGGCCCGACGACCGCCGCGACCTCGCAGAGCGGACAGCAGCAGCCCTTTCCAGCGTCCTATCCGGTGGGCACAAGGCATCCAAGGTCACCGTGATCTGCGACCTGGACACCCTCACCGGCGGCAACGCCCCCGCCCGCCTGACCGATGGGACACCGATCCCCGCCGCTCAGGCCCGCCGCATCGCCCTCTCGGCCGGAGTGTCGCCCCTTCTCCTCGGGAAGGGGAACACCCCGCTGTATCTGGGCTGGCGCGAACGGTTCGCCTCCCCAGCACAGCGCCAGGTGCTGGAGACGCTGTATCCGTCATGCGCAGTACGGGGATGCGAGGTGCCGGGGACGTTGTGCGAGGTCGACCACGTGCACGGCTGGGCACTCGGGGAATCGCCCACCGACATCGACCAGCTCGCCCTCGCCTGCGGATGGCACAACCGCTTCAAACACACCAACCCCGACCAGATCCAGATCACCAAAGATCGAGACGGACGCTACGTCTACCGGCTGCTGCCGCCGTCCGACGCCCGACCGTCTTCGGGAGGCCATCCGCCACCGGGTGACATCGGGCCGCCCGATCCGGCGCTCGACTGGGCTGCATAACCCACTTCCACCAGTACGGCCGCCCGGATCCCATCTGGATCCCGGGCGGCTCCGGCATGCCCAATTCACCTGGAACAGAACCCGCG
>NZ_JBEYYT010000877.1:0-1513 GCF_040645715.1 Spirillospora sp. NPDC046719
GAAAAGGATAAAATGGCTATCAAATTGCTGTTCTCTGATAAGTGGGACGAGATTACACAAAAAGCCAAAGACTTAGACAATAAGGACTAAGGCGGTGGACTATGGACAAACAGGAATTAAATAGTCTACTAATATGTGAAATAGAAAAATTAGGAGTTGTTTATCGGTTGGGGGACTTAGATAATCAAAAAGCCTTTATTTCTTTAGAACTTGGCTTTGGTGCTTATACTGAACTTGCTAGACCTTTTGACCATGCTCACGAGTATATGCACGCTTACTACAAAGATGATAGACGGCTAGGCGAATGTGATACGTTAAGCCCTACGGAAAAAAGAGCCAACAAAGAAGCTATTTTAATGCTTTGGGATTGGTTCATACAAAATGGCGGTAACTTTGATGATATAACACAGTTTTGTGAGATAACTGGTTGCCACTATGACGCCACTAAACGACTAATAACGTCAATGTGCTGTGATATGAGTACAAAGAGTTTTAGAGACTGTGCCATTGATTACATCAGCCGTTTCGACATCATCACGCGCGACACGTTAAATATATACAACTTCTTAGACTTCTACGGCTATCATCACAACGCTTATGACGAGGCTCGTGCGTTGCTGTGTGAGTTGTGCTGGTTTGAGTTGGTGGGGTAAAGTAATGAGAAGAAAAAAGAAAAAACCAGTTAAAAAGTTTGTTGTATTACAAGCTATAGGAGATATTCTTTTAAGTCTAATAGTTTTTTGAAAAACCAAGGAGATAAAATATGAAAAATATTGTAGATGAATTAAAAAAAGAACAAAAAATAAATCTACTTCTATTTGTTGTTCTTAATCTATTGTTTATTTTTATAGTGAAAACAAATTTTGTATATATGATAGCTTTAAATATTGCTTTAATCACTAATATTTTTATAAAACATATTAATAAATTTGCGAAAATAGCACTATATACCATAAGTTTTATATTATTCGTTTTGAGTATTGTTGCCTTTTGATTGATAATGAACATTAACTTGTTGATGAAAGACGCACACACAAGCTATTACTAATATTGTAAAGGAGGAAACATGAAACTATCGGACTACTTAAAGAGTATTGATAACTTAGATGAAAAAATGGAAAAGGCTGTAATTATAGCTGGGTATGAGAAAATGTTTGGAGAACACTACAGACTACCACAAGAACAGTTTGCTGACCTGATGGAATTACCTTTGCCAAAATTAAGAAGAGTTATTCATGAAATGAAAAAAGCAATAGATTAGAACTTTAATAGTGCTAAAGTCTATATAGCTGTGAACCTTAACATTTTTTAACATGCTAACAAATGCTAAGGTTCAAATCTATAAAACAAATCCTAAATTTTAGGAATGCAAAATAAAAAGCGCTTGTGCGCACGCGAAAGAGGAAAATAAAGTGGATAATATTACGAACGAATCAGATAACCTTATTCAAATTTTTAGTCATAACCCATTAGCACTTATCTCATGTATTATATTGGGTATTGGCCTTCTATT
>NZ_JBEYYT010000878.1:0-1509 GCF_040645715.1 Spirillospora sp. NPDC046719
GGAGAGCTTCCCCTCACTCCGCCCGGCCGTCCGTCCCGCCGGCCACCGCTGCGCCGGTCGGGGACGTCGCCCTGGTGCGGGCCGCGAGTCCCGCACCACATCGAACATAAGTTCGACGCACTCACAGTAAAGCGCCCGGCCGCCGATTCGTCAACGTGTTCGAACGGGTGTCGCTTTCCGCAGGCCGGAGGCGTCCGCGCGGGCGTTCGCGCAGGCGAACGGGGGGCCGGACGGCCCGGAGCACCGTAGGGTGCTGGCATGCATCCGAATGTCGAACGGGTCGCCGCGGCGCTGCGCGGGCACGGCGCGGCCGGAGAGATCGTCGAGCTGCCGGACTCGGCCCGCACCGCGCAGGCGGCCGCGGACCAGCTCGGCTGCGAGGTCGGCGCGATCGCCAACAGCCTGGTGTTCGACGCCGACGGGGCGCCGCTGCTGGTGATGACGAGCGGCGCGCACCGGGTCGACACCGGCAAGGTCGCGCTGCTGGTGGGCGCGGAGAAGGTGCGGCGGGCGACGCCCGAGTTCGTCCGGGAGGCGACCGGGCAGCCGATCGGCGGGGTCGCGCCGGTCGGGCACCCGGCCCCGATCCGCACGCTCGTGGACGTGTGGCTGGACAAGTACGACGAGGTGTGGGCGGCGGGCGGGCATCCCCACACGGTCTTCCCGACCACCTACGAGGAGCTGCTGAGGATCACCGGGGGCGACCCGGCCGAGGTGGGTTGAGAGGCTGACGATGGAGATCTGGCACAACCCGCGCTGCTCGAAGAGCCGCGCGGCCAAGGCCGCGCTGGACGAGGCGGGCGTGGAGTACACCGAGCGGCGCTACCTGGACGAGCCGCCGACGGCCGACGAGCTGGACGCGGTGCTGAAGCGCATCGGCGCGGAGCCGTGGGACGTGGCGCGCCTCGGCGAGCCCGTCGCCAAGGAGCTGGGCCTGAAGGACCTCGAGCACGACCGCGCCCGGTGGATCGAGATCATGGTGGCGAACCCGGTGCTGATCCAGCGGCCGATCGTGCTGGCGGGCGAGGAGGCCGTGGTGGCGCGCGACCCCGACTCGGTCAAGAAGGCCCTCGACAGCCGCTGATGCCGGTGTGATTCTGGGGACCGGGACGCTGCGGCGTTCCACGCCGACGATGAGTGACGTCCGGGAGGGGCGATGACGGCGCAGATGCGCACCGGCCCGGCCGCGCGCGACCCGGACTTCCGGGGCATCGACCCGCCCGCGCTCGACCAGGTGATCCGGCAGCTGCGGGACGCGCAGGCCGCGATCTCGGGCTGGCTGAACGGGCACCGCCCGCCGGCCGGGGTCTCGCAGGCCGGGTACCGGCAGGCCGACCAGGTGGCGCACTGGGTCTCCGGCCAGCTCGGGATGCTGACGCGGCGGTACAACTTCGCGGTCACCCACCCCGACCCTGGCGGCGGGGTGGACGCCCCGCCCGTGCCGCGGCCCGCGCCGACGCCGAAGCGGACCGGCGGGTCCCCGGGCGGGACGCCCCGTCCGGTGCGCCC
>NZ_JBEYYT010000879.1:0-1508 GCF_040645715.1 Spirillospora sp. NPDC046719
GAAAAATCAATACTATGATAAGCTCCTAAGACGTCGTGGTCCTGCGTTAAATCAACTTTAAATTCAATGATAAGATTATTCATTGTTTTTGTAGGAGCTAACTCAGTAATCATCATCACCTCCATCAAAGAACGCCTTCATCTTATCTTTAGTGCTTTTTTCATTCGTATCTTGCATGTTAAGCTCTATCAATTCAGAACGTGATTTTGGCGATAAACCTAACTCAGAACCAATCTTTGTAAGATTTTTTATTGCATCCGAGTAAATTTGAGTCATTGGATTACGTTTAAAACCTTGAAATTGTCTGTCAATAATTTCACCAGTCATATCTTGAACTGGTTTATAAATTTCTTGAACCTCACCATGTTTTTTAAGATGTTCGTATGAATTTCTATAAATTTCATACTGAGTACAGTACATTTCAACTAAAAACGAATCAATCTTATCAACTGGCTTTTGTTCCTCAAGAAAGGGAACAGTTTTACGCCAACAAGCACTTGCGAGAGGAGAAAGGTGCTTAGGTGCACGATAGGACAACCTCCCGTCATTACTGTCTTTGAACTTCTTAGCTGTCATTTTTTCTCCTTTCTTTTAGTGTTTTGACCCCCCCTATATAAAAATTTTCAAAATTGGGTTTTCACGCAAGACGATACCTATGTGTGTGCTTTTCCTAGTATAAGTATAGGGGGGAGGGTTGTTAAAAATTATCGTTCATTTTTTTGAAAGTCAGGCACATCTTTTACATTTTTTATGGGGATTACATTTTTAGTTTTATTTCCGTAACCAGTTCCATAATAAATTTGTTCCCACTTAGTTTTCCTTGTGTGGCATTTGCTACAGCAGAAAGCCAAGTTATCCATGATGGTCTTACCATTCAAGTCAAACTCAACTGGCACGATGTGGTCCACTATCTTGCCAGTTCTTACTCTATTATGTGCTTTGCAGTACTGACAAAGGAAGTTATCTCTACGTCTTACTACATCACGTATAGACTTCCATTGCTTGCTTTGATAGAACTTGTTCTGTTCTACTTTAATGTCGCTATACTCACGCTTGCGTTTGTTATAGTCTTTGTATCGTTTACTATCATCATTACGATTAGTCCATCGCTCTCTACTTGCTTGATATGCTGCTTCTTTATCAGCGTGCTTAGTACAATAGTGCAGTGGTCTAACAACTACAGCGTGGCAGTTAGGCTCACGACAGCGTCCAGTCATTGGCATTCTATTTCCTCTTTTCTATCTATCCATTCATTGTTTCTGTTGCTCTAGCGATAATCTCTTTCACTTGCTTAACCGTTGGGTTGGTATGATTTCTAACAGTACGTTCACTTATCGAGTAACGACTTGCGACTTCTGATAGTGTTAAGCCTTTCATGTATCTAAGCCTGATCATCTCTATCTCATCCTCACTCAATGAATCAAACAGCTCTGTCATTGCATTCAATACAATGCGCTGTGGTGTGAGTTGGTCTGTGCTGTCTATCCTATCCGTTAAGCGTTTCATCC
>NZ_JBEYYT010000880.1:0-1506 GCF_040645715.1 Spirillospora sp. NPDC046719
AAAGTATTGAATCAAATTATCAAGCAGTTGAAAAACTTAATGAAACTTTACTAACTAAACTAGAAGAACAAAAGATTTCATTTTATAAAAATAATTTTGGTCCAAGTATGCCTCATGTTCTAAATCTTGCTTTTCCGAATGAAAATCATGATTTGCTCTTGACCAAACTTGATTTAGCTGGTTTCGCAATCTCAACTGGTTCTGCTTGTACAGCCGGTACAATCGAACCTTCCCATGTTCTTGAAGCTGTTTACGGGAAAAATTCTGAAAAACTAAAAGAAAACATACGTATTTCTTTTTCAGAAATGAATACAATTGATGAAGTTAATCTCTTCGTTGAAAAACTTAGTTCTATTTTAAAAAAATAACGCAAATTGTAAAATGAAGTTAGCCACCTTGAGTCAAGCAAAAAACATCTGAATCTCTTATACTAGAAGTTCGACCAAATAGTATAAAAAGGAAATTCAGATGCAAGACTATTCTATCACAAGCCAGAGCAAAGGGAAACACCTGACCAATCAAGACCGTTTAAACATTGAACGTTGGCACAATAAAGAAGGACTGAGCAACCGTGAGATTGCGCGCTTATTGAATAAAGCTCATGGGACGATTGACAGAGAGATGAAGCGAGGGGAAATCCAGCTCAAGCGGAAGGTAAAATACTCTGCTAAAAAGGCTCAAGAAAATTATGAAGGATTGAGGGCTCACAGTGTTCGTCCGAGTAAACTCACGACTGAGATTGATTGTTATGTGAGTACACGTCTTAAAGAAGACAAGGACTCTTTGGAAGTCATTCATCAGGCTCTAAAAGGAGTTTCTCTGAGCAGCCTCTACAATTGGGTCAACTGGGGCTGGTTAGAAGCCAAGCGTCATCATCTTTTCTATCCGCAGTATAAGGCGGCAAAGAAAATCAAACCTCGTGCGCCAAAGCATCCTTTTGGCAAGTCTATTGAAGAACGGCCTGAGTTCATTAACAATCGCTTAGAAGTGGGGCATTACGAGATTGACACGGTCATTCTTACGAGAGCTAAGAACAAGGTGCTTTTGACGCTCACAGAGCGAAAATACCGCACGGAGATCATTCGCTTGATTGATGGGAAAACAGCACAGGCGGTCAATGATGAGCTGGTGGAACTTCAAAAAAGTTATGACTTCAAATCCATTACCCCTGACAATGGCCATGAATTTGCAAGGCTCTCTGAGGTCGTAAGCTGTCCAGTTTACTATGCACACGCCTACGCGAGCTTTGAGCGAGGGACGAATGAAAACCATAACCGAATGATTCGTAGGCATCTGCCAAAAGGCACAACAAAGACGACCCCTGAAGAAGTCGCCGCTATCGAGTATTGGATGAACCATTATCCAAGAAAAATGTTCAACTATAAGAGTTCATATGAGATGAGCTTGGCTGGCTAACTTGGACTTGCAATTTGCGTTTAATAATTAATTCACCAATCACAATAAAAATAATTGCGCCAATTGTAATCGGTAATTGTTCTGTTAATG
>NZ_JBEYYT010000881.1:0-1503 GCF_040645715.1 Spirillospora sp. NPDC046719
CCGCCCGCACCGTCCCAGCCCCCCCCCCCCCCCCCGGCCCCGCGCCGGCGCGGCCCCCGCCCCCCCACGGGACAGCAGCACAGAAAGGAGCCGCAGGAATGCCGACGCTCATGAGACGGAGCACGGTCGCCGCGGCGGCGGCCCTGGTGACCGCGCTCGCCGCCGCCTGCGCGCCGGGCTCGTCGGACGACAAGCCGGCGAGCAAGGCGCCCGCGGCGGTCAGCACCGACGTCGCCAAGGCAGGCAACGTGACGCTCACCGTCTGGGACCAGGAGGTCCAGGGCGGGCTGAAGGAGCAGATCGAGAAGCTCAACGCCCAGTTCGAGGCCAAGTACCCGAACGTGAAGATCAAGCGGGTGTCGCGCTCCTTCAGCGACCTGCAGAAGACGCTGCGGCTCGCGCTGTCGGGCAGCAACCCGCCCGACGTCGTCGAGGCCAACCAGGGCTACGCGGCCATGGCCCAGTACGTCAAGGACGGCATGCTGCTGCCGCTCGGCGCCTACGACCAGGCGTACGGGTGGTCCAAGCGGTACCCGAAGGGCCTGCTGGACCTGAACAGCGTCACCAAGGACGGCAAGCTCATCGGGTCGGGCGACCTGTACGGCGTCTCGCTGAACGGCGAGATCGTCGGGCTGTACTACAACAAGGAGAAGCTCGCCAAGCTCGGCATCCAGCCGCCGAAGACCTGGGACGAGTTCGAGCAGGCGCTCGCCACCGCCAAGGGCAAGGGCGAGGTGCCGATCGCGTTCGGCAACCTGGAGAAGCTGCCCGCGATGCAGCTGTACGGCATCCTGCAGGACGCCGCGACCGGCAAGGAGGCCGTCCGCAAGCTGGTGTTCGGCACCAGCGGCTCCTGGACGGACGCCTCGAACGTGCAGGCCGCGCAGAAGCTCGCGGACTGGGCGAAGAAGGGCTACCTCACCAAGGACTCCAACTCGGTGAAGTGGGACGACACCCCGGTGAACTTCGCCAAGGGCGAGGGCGTGTTCATGTTCGGCGGCACCTGGTGGGCGCCGGACCTGAACGACCGGATGAAGGACAAGGTCGGCTTCGCGCTGCCGCCCGCGCCGCAGGCGGGCGCGCCCGTGGCGACCATGGGCGGCGAGAGCCTGCCGTGGTCGATCACCTCCAAGTCCAAGCACGCCGACGTCGCCGCCGCCTACATCAACTTCATCACCTCGCCGGAGGCGATGAACGTGGCGGTGCAGGCCGGCAGCCTTCCCGTGCTGCCCGCCTCCACGCAGCCGGACAAGCCGCTGATGAAGGAGGTGTCGACGGCCTGGGCCGAGCTCAGCAAGAACGACGGCACCACCCCCTACATCGACTACACGACCCCGACGTTCACCGACGCGTTCGGTGGTCCGCTGCAGGGCGTCGTCGCCGGCAAGAAGTCCGCGCAGGAGGCCATGAAGGCGGCCCAGGACGACTACACCGCCTTCCAGAAGAAGAAGTAGTGACGACCGGCCCGGCGTGACCGCCGGACCCGCCGCCGCCCGGCACCCC
>NZ_JBEYYT010000882.1:0-1494 GCF_040645715.1 Spirillospora sp. NPDC046719
GAGCACGCGATGACCGACCGGCCTGCCCGCCCCGGGCAGGCCGGTCGGCCGCTTTCCGCCCCCCGACCCGTCCCGTTCCCGGACCACCATCGAATGCGAGCGACACCGTGACCCTGCCGGCGCGGGCGCAGGAGCCCGGCACCACCACCACGATCCACACCGACGACGCCGGCGCGGTCCGCCGCACCGTGCTGCCCGGCGGGCTGCGGATCATCACCGAGTCGACGCCCTCGGTGCGGTCCGCGGCGTTCGGCGTCTGGTCGGCCGTCGGGTCCCGCGACGAGGCGCCCGCCGACGCCGGCGCCAGCCACTACCTCGAACACGTCCTGTTCAAGGGCACCAGGCGGCGGTCGGCGCTGGAGATCTCCGCCGCCATCGACGCGATCGGCGGCGACCTCAACGCGTTCACCGCCAAGGAGTACACCTGCTACTACGCGCGGGTCCTGGACTCCGACCTCCCCCTCGCCGTCGACGTCGTGTCCGACATGGTCGCCGACTCCGTCAACCGCCCCGAGGACGTCGAGGCCGAGCGCGGCGTGATCCTCGAAGAGATCCACATGCGCGACGACGACCCCGGCGACCTCATCCACGACGAGTTCGCCACCGCGCTCTACGGCGACACCCCCCTCGGCCGCCCCATCCTCGGCACCGAGGACTCGATCAACGCGCTGTCCCGCGACCGCATCCACGGCTACTACCGGGAGCACTACACCCCGTCCAACCTCGTGGTGTCCGTCGCCGGGAACATCGACCACGACGAGGTCGTCCGGCTGGTGTCGGACGCGTTCGCCGGGCACCTGACCGGCGACGCCGAACCCGCCCCGCCCCGCGTCGGCGGCCCCACCGCGCCCGTCGACCCGCGCACCGTCATCATCGACAAGGACACCGAGCAGGCGCACATCGTCCTCGGCGTCCCCGGCGTGTGCCGCACCGACGACCGCCGCTTCGCCCTCGGCGTCCTCAACGCCGCCCTCGGCGGCGGCATGTCGTCCCGCCTCTTCCAGGAGATCCGCGAGAAGCGCGGCCTGGCCTACTCGGTGTACAGCTACACCGCCCAGTACGCCGACTCCGGCATCTTCGGCGTCTACGCCGGCTGCCAGCCCGGCAAGGTCGACGAGGTCCTGTCGATCTGCCGCGACGAGGTGAACCGCGCCGCCGAGCAGAGCCTCACCGAAGAGGAGCTCGAACGCGGCAAGGGCCAGCTGCGCGGCGCCATGGTCCTCGGCCTCGAGGACACCGGCTCCCGCATGAGCCGCATCGGCAAGAGCGAGCTGGTGTACGAGTCGCTGCTCCCGGTCGACGATGTCCTCGCCTGCATCGAGGCCGTCACCCTCGACGACGTCCGCGCCGTCGCCCACGAGGTCCTCTCCGCCCCCCACGCCCTCACGGTGATCGGCCCGGTCGGAGACCGGCTGAGCTAGCCCAGGGGGGCGACCCCCTGGAACCCCCGTCACGGTTGAGGGGCTGTTTCCCGCTCCGCTAGCGCTCCGCGCG
>NZ_JBEYYT010000883.1:0-1488 GCF_040645715.1 Spirillospora sp. NPDC046719
ACCGGGACCTGCTCCGGGGCGTCGCCGCCGACCCGTCCCGGGCGCCGGCGGTGCGGCGGCGGGCGCTCGAACTGCTCGGCGACCTCGCGGACCGCGACGGGCTCGCCGCCCTGCTCGGCGTCGCCGCCCAGGACCCGCCGCTGCTCGCCGCGCCCGCCGCCGCGTGCCTGCGCGGCCTGCACCGGCGCGGCCACTTCCCCGCGGCGCACCACGTCCCCGCGATCGTCGGGCTCGCCCTCGCGGACCACGGCGTGCCCGCGGCCGAGATCGCGGTGGTCCTCTTCTCCTGCCGGCACGAGGCGCTGCGGGAACTGGCCCGGCCGGAGCCGCAGGGGGCGGACGGCGGCTCGTGGGCCCGCCGCCTCGACCTGCTCGTCGCGCTCGACGCGCAGGGCGCTCCCGGGCTCGGCGTGGCCGGCGCGGTCGCCCGCCTCGCCCGCGACGCCGCCGACCCGCGCCCCTTCCTGCGCGCGCTCCGCGAACTGCGGGACCCGGCGGTGGAGGAGACCGTCCTCGCGCTGCTGCCGGACGCGCCGCGGGAGGCGCTCGACGCCCTCGAAGCCGTCGGCGGCCCCCGGACGGCCGCCGCCCTCTGGACCGGCCTCGGCCTGGACGGGAGCGATCCGGGCGGGAGTGATCCGGGCGGGAGCGATGTCGCCCCGCACCTGGTCCCGTTCCGGCGCCGCGCGCTGGAGCTCCTCTGGCACCTCGACCGCGACCCGGAGCGGCGCCGGACCCTGCTCGACCGCCTCGACCCCCGCGAGCTGCCGCGCCGCGTCGCCGACGACCTCGGCGGCCCCGATCCGCGCGAGCTGGCGGTGCTGCGCGCGGCCCCGGACCCCGGCGACCCCGCCGAGGCGCTCGCCCGGCTCGCGCGCAACGGCGACGCCACCACCCTGCCCGCCGTCGCGGACCTGCTCCTGCGCGTCGTGTCCGGCCTGGCCGGAGCGTGGACGCCCGGCGGTCCGGGGCCCGAGCCCGCCGTGCCGGACGGCGTCCTGGACGCCGTCCGCGACCTCGGCGGCCGGCTCTTCCGGCGGGGCGCGATCCGGCCGCGCTGCCTGCTGGACGCCGAGGACGCGCCCGCCGCCGGGAACGCCGTGCTCGCGAGCACCGTCCTCGACCTCCTCGACCGGCCCGGGCTCGTCCCGGCCGAGCGGGCGATCCTGCTCACCGTCCTGCGCGGCGCCCCGTACCGGCGGACGAGGGCGCGGGTCCATCCGCTGCTCCGGCACCGCGACGTGCACGTCCGGGCCCGCGCCGCCGCGCTCTTCGCCACGGACGCGGAGGGCGCCCGGGTGCTGTCGGCGAGCCTGGTCCCGCTCACCTCGGCGGACGACCCGGCGACCGTCCGGCAGGCGCTGCGGGCCCTGGCCGAGGCCCGCGCGACCTGGGCGGCTCCGGCGATCGCCGCGTGCCTCGACCATCCCGAGATGAGCGTCAAGAAGACGGCGGCGGCGGCCCTCGCGGCGGCGGGCGCGCCCGCCG
>NZ_JBEYYT010000884.1:0-1486 GCF_040645715.1 Spirillospora sp. NPDC046719
CGTGCGCGATCCCCGCGGTCAGGTCGGCGCGCGCGGCCTCCGGGCGGCGTCCGGCGTCCGCCAGCATCCCGGCCGCCTCCGCCGCGAGCCGTGCGGCGCCGGCCGGGTCGGCCACTCGGACGGCGTGCGCGCGCGCCAGCCGCGCCAGCCCGGTGTCACCGGTCAGCGCCGGGTGGGCGATGGCCTCGGCGATGTCGGCCCAGCCGGCGGCGCCCTCGCCGTCCCCGAGGGCGGCGCGCACGCAGGCCAGCTGCTCGGCGCACATCACCAGCGTGCTGAAGTCGAGGCCGTTCGTGCCGTCCCCGCAGGCCGCGATCAGGGCCTCGGCGCCCTCCTCGGCGCGGCCCGCGTTGATCGTCGCGATGGCGCGCGAGACGTGCGCCATGTGCGTCCACCACTCGCCCGACCCGGTGTCGCAGGCGACGGCCTCCTCGGCGGCCCGCAGCGCCCGGTCGTGGTCGCCGGTCCAGCTCGCCGTCAGGCACTGCTGCATCAGCCCGTACGCCATCACCTCGGGGGAGCGCAGCTCGCGGCCGACCGCGGTGGCCTCGTCGGCGGCCGCCGCGGCCTCCTCCAGCCGGCCCTGCAGCAGCAGGACCCGGGACTGCCCGGCCAGCATGTAGCCGAGGATGAACGTCTGCCCCGTCGCGCGGGTGATCGACACCAGCCGGGTGGCGTGCCGGAGCGCGCTGTCGTGCAGGCCGAGGAACGCCTCGGCGAACACCAGCCAGATCATGTAGTCCAGGCAGTCGGCGAAGTCGCCGTCGGAGGCGGCGGAGAACCGCTGGTCGGCGGCCTCGGCGTAGGCGATCGCCTCGGCCACCTCGCCGCGCCCGTACGACACCATCGGCCGCATCGCCGCGACCGCCGCGATCAGCCCCGGGCCCCACTGCGGCGCGCTCTCCGGGATCGTCTCCAGGACGGCGTGCGAGCCGCGGGTGTCGATCCGCTGGATCCGGTCGGCGACCAGGCGGATGCGCAGCAGCACCGCCTCGGGGGTCTGCCGGTCGGTGATGCGGCGCAGCTCGTCCAGCACCAGGGCGCGGGCCTCGTGGATGCGGCCGAGCTGCCGGTCCATCACCGCGCACAGCTGCACCGTGCGGGCGCGCCGGACGGTGTCGTCCGGCGGCAGCAGGCTCAGCAGCGTGCGGGCCGTCTCGCGGCCCTCCTCGGCGTGCCCGCTGACCGCCTGCGCGTGCGCCAGCTCCACCAGCAGCTGGATCCGGTCGGGGTAGGCGCCGTCGCCGGCCGCCCCGCCGGAGGACGCGCCGGAGGCGTCCGTGCCGTCCGGCATCAGGCGCAGCGCCGCCTCCAGCCAGTACGCGGCGGTGCCGGGCGCTTGGAGCGCGACGGCGCGGGCCGCCTCGACGAGCGTCCAGATCGCCTCCCGGTCGCCGAACCGCCCCGACCGCAGCACATGGTGGGCGCGGACCGCCGCCGGTGCGCCGAGCTCGGCGAGCCGCGCCGACACCCGCGAGTGCGCCGC
>NZ_JBEYYT010000885.1:0-1476 GCF_040645715.1 Spirillospora sp. NPDC046719
GTGCAGGGGCGGGGAGCGGCGGCGGGGCGGTAAGGGGCGCGGCGACGACGATGGTGCCCGCGCGGCCGCGTCCGGCGACGTGGCCGTCGTCGGTGAGCCGCTGGTAGGCCTCGGTGACCACGCCGCGCGAGACGCGCAGGTCGGCGGCCAGGACGCGGGTGGCGGGCAGCCGGCTGCCGACGGGCAGGCGGCCGTCGGCGATCGCCTCGCGCAGCCGCCGGGCGAGCCAGGCGGCCATGCCGCCCGGCGGTGCCTCGGCGGTGTCGAGCTGCAGGAAGTCCGCTCCGATGCCGGCGCGGGTGCCCGGCCCGTTCCCGGATCCGCCGCCCGGAGCCGGGGCGTCGCCGCCACCGGTTATGGCCTGGTCGGGCGCGCCGTCTTTGGACCTGTGCATCGGGCCATTGTGGCGGGACGCTGGGCATATGGAAACAGTGACCGCTCCCGGGCCCCCCTCCGGCCAGGCGCCCGGCCAGATGTCAGGCGAAGCATCCGGTGAGGCGTCCGGCACCGTCCGGGGCTATGTGCACGGTTATTCGGAGCACGAGACGCGGCGGCTCGGCGACCAGGCCGACACGCTCGCCGCGCTGCTGCACGGCGCCGCCGACGGGCAGGCCGGGACCGCCTACCCGCCCGGGTCCCGCGTCCTGGAGGTCGGCTGCGGCGTCGGCGCCCAGACCGTCCACCTGCTGGCGTCCTCCCCCGGCGCGGACCTCACCGCCGTCGACGTGTCCGCCGCGTCCCTGGCGGTGGCGCGCGACCGCGTCGCCGCCCGGTTCCCGGCCGCGCGGGTGCGGTGGCTGCGGGCCGACCTGCACGACCTGCCGTTCCCCGGCGGCGCGTTCGACCACCTGTTCGTCTGCTTCGTGCTGGAGCACCTGCCCGACCCGGCCGCCGCGCTCGCCGGGCTGCGGCGGGTCCTGCGGCCCGGCGGCACCCTCACCGTCATCGAGGGCGACCACGGGTCGGCGTTCTTCCACCCCGACAGCGCCGCCGCGCGCGCCGCGATCGGCCACCAGGTCCGGCTGCAGGCCGCCGCGGGCGGCGACGCGCTCATCGGCCGCCGCCTGCACCCCCTGCTGACCGGGGCCGGATACCGGCAGGTCACGGTGCGGCCCCGCACCGTGTACGCCGACCGGAGCCGGCCGGCGCTGGTCGAGGGGTTCACCCGCGACACCTTCACCGCGATGGTCCGGGCCGTCCGCGACGACGCGGTCGCCGCGGGCCTCACCACCCCGGAGGAGTTCGACCGCGGCATCGCCGACCTGCGCCGCACCGCCGCCGAGGACGGCACGTTCCACTACACCTTCTTCAAGGGCACCGCCGTCAACCCCGCGACCCCCCACGAGCCGTCGGACGGCACGCCCCCGCGCGGGCACTGAGGACGATCGAGGGCGAGCATGCGTCGAGCCCCGCCTCGGCGGGGGGCGGGCGCCCTGAACGGGGGCATTTGGGGAGCAGCGGGCCCCCCCGCCCCCG
>NZ_JBEYYT010000886.1:0-1475 GCF_040645715.1 Spirillospora sp. NPDC046719
GGCGAACAGGGTGAGCATGGCGGTGGCGGCGAGCCAGTCGGTGGCGGTGGCGTGGGGGCGGAAGCCGATGGCCAGGGCGATGGCGATCAGGACGGTCATGCCGAGGAGTTGCTGGATGACGGCGGCGACGACGTGGCCGGTCAGGACCGAGGCGCGGGAGATGCGCATGGTGCGGAAGCGGGCGATGATGCCTTCGGTCATGTCGGTGGCGACCATGACGGCGGTTCCGGTGGCGCCGGTGGCCACGGCCATCAGCAGGATGCCGGGCAGCACGTAGTTGATGTAGGCGTCACGGCCGCCCCCGTGCCCGAGTCCGGTGCCGAGGGTGCCGCCCAGGACGTAGACGAACAGCAGCAGGATGATCACCGGGGTGATGATCAGCTGGACGGTCATGGAGGGGTAGCGGATCAGGCGCTTGAGCTGCCGGCCGACCATGGTGCGCGAGTCGCGCGCGGCGAGAGCGAGGGTGTTCATCGGGTGATCTCCTGCTTGCGGTCGTTGCTGTTGGCGCGGCCATCGGGGTTGGCGGGGTTGTCGGTGTGCTGGCCGGTGAGGGTGAGGAAGACGTCGTCGAGGTCGGGGGTGTGGACGGCGAGGTCGGCGGGTTCGATGCCGGCGGTGTGGAGTTGGGTGAGCAGGTCGCGCAGGGAGGCCACGGCGCCGTCGGAGGGGATCTGCAGGGTGAGGCGGTCGTCGTCGGAGGGGTCGATGAACCCGCGGCCGAGCGCGTGCAGGGCGCTGGTGAGGGTGTCGTCGTCGGTGAAGCGCAGGGACACATGCCCGCCGGGGATGAGGCGTTTGAGTTCGTCGGGGGTGCCTTGGGCGATCAGGTGTCCGTGGTCCAGCAGGGCGATGTGGTCGGCGAGCTGGTCGGCTTCTTCGAGGTACTGGGTGGTGAGGAAGATGGTGACACCGTTGTCGGTGACGAGTTCGCGGACGATGTCCCACATGGCGCGGCGGCTGCGGGGGTCCAGGCCGGTGGTGGGTTCGTCCAGGAAGATCAGGCGGGGGTCGCCGACCAGGGTCATCGCCAGGTCCAGGCGGCGTTGCATGCCGCCGGAGTAGGTGGAGGCGGGCTTGCGGGCGGCGTCGACCAGGTCGAAGCGTTCCAGCAGTTCGGCGGCTTTGCGTTTGCCGTCGCGGCGGGGCAGGTGCTTCAGATCGGCCATCAGCAGCAGGTTCTCCTCGCCGGTGAGGAGTTTGTCGACGGCGGAGTACTGGCCGGTGACGCCGATCGCGCCGCGGACCTCGTCGGGTCGGCGTGCCAGGTCGTGTCCGGCGACGTGGATCTGGCCGGCGTCGGCGCGGGTCAGGGTGGACAGGATCTGGACCGTGGTGGTCTTGCCGGCGCCGTTGGGGCCGAGCAGGGAGAAGATCGTTGCTTCGGGGACGGCCAGGTCGATGCCGTCCAGCACGACCTTCTCGCCGGTCTTGTCGCGGTAGGACTTGCGCAGCCCGACCGCCTCGATCGCCAG
>NZ_JBEYYT010000887.1:0-1473 GCF_040645715.1 Spirillospora sp. NPDC046719
ACCCCCCCGCCGCCGCCCGGCCGGGGGCGGGGGGGGGGCGCCCCCCCCCCCCGCACCCCTCCGCTCTACCGGTAGTTGACGAACTGGAGGGCGACGTCCAGGTCCTTGCTCTTCAGCAGGGCGATGACCTGCTGAAGATCGTCCTTCTTCTTCGAGCTCACCCGCAGCTCGTCCCCCTGGATCTGGGCCTTGATCCCCTTCGGCCCCTCGTCCCGGACGATCTTGCCGATCTTCTTGGCGTCCTCCTGGGAGATGCCCTCCTTCAGCCCGACGCCCAGCTTGTAGAGCTTCCCCGACAACCGCGGCTCGCCGGGATCGATCGCCTTCAGCGAGATCCCCCGCTTGACCAGCTTGTCCTTCAGCACGTCGAGCACGGCGTTCGCCCGCTCCTCGGTGTTCGCCTGGATCTCGATGCTCTCCCCGGACCACTTGATCCCGGCGTCCACGTTCCGGAAGTCGAACCGGTTGGCCACCTCCTTGGCGGCCTGGTTCAGAGCGTTGTCGACCTCCTGCCGGTCGAGCTTCGAGACGATGTCAAACGAGCTGTCGGCCATCGCGCACACTTCCCCTCAGCAGCACCTTCGCGGTCCTGAGAGCGTAGCGACTCGCGACCCGCCCCCGCGGCTCCGCACCGCCCGCCTCCGATGTCACGACCACTCGCCGCGTCCGCTATTCTTTCCAGTGCCGTCGCGAGAGCGACGCCACGGCGGGTTGCCCGAGTGGCCAATGGGAGCGGACTGTAAATCCGTCGGCTTAGCCTACGCAGGTTCGAACCCTGCACCCGCCACACCCAGCGAAACGGCCTCTGACCAGGCACAACGGTCAGAGGCCGTTCGCATATCCAAGATCCCCAGGTGCAGCGAGACGCCACCGAACGCCCCCGGATGTCACCGCTCCCGGAATATAGGCGGAATGACTCCGAGCCCGTTCCCGCAGGTCGCGCCGGGAAAGCCGAAGGGGCTCCGGCGCGAACCAGAGCCCCCACAGCGTAGGCGTGATCAGTCATCGAGCGCATCGTCGATCCGCTGGTTCGCCCGATCATGCTGACCGAGGATGCACTTGGCGTAGACCTGCAACAGGACCCTGACGCTGTGCCCCGCCCGCTCGGCGACCTCGGTGGCCGGCACCCCGGAGTTGAGCCACAGCGACACCCCCGCGTGCCGCAGGTCGTACGGCCGCCGGGCCAGGGGAGAGGCGACCTGTTCCGGCGTGAACGCGAGCCGCTTGCCGCCAACGTCGGCGGGCTTCACATCATCGAGGCCAGGGCCAGCCCCGTGCGTGGACGATCGCGTTCCGCAGCTCGTCAGGGTTGAGCGCCTCTACGAGACGAGCGTCACCGTCGAGCCGGACCATCGCCCACCATGAACCGGTGGCTTCGCCGTACCAGGCCCACACCCCGGAGAACTCGCGTTCGATCTGCGCGGCGACCGGTCGCCCGCTCATCCCGTCCGACAGCACCACGGGAACCGCACC
>NZ_JBEYYT010000888.1:0-1461 GCF_040645715.1 Spirillospora sp. NPDC046719
GCGAGATGTTCCTGCGCGACGGCGCGGGCGCCTCGCTGGAGGGCGTCGCCCGCCTGGCGGGCGTCGGCGTCGGGACGCTCTACCGCCACTTCCCCACCCGGCAGGACCTCCTGGAGGCGCTGCTCGCCGACGCCTACGACGCGCTCGCGGAGCGGGGCCGCGAGCTGCTGGAGTCGCCGGAGCCGGGGCGGGCGCTCCTCGCGTGGCTGGACGGCTTCGTCGCCGCCGTGTCGGAGTTCGGGGGGACGGCCCCGTCCGTCCTGGTCTCCTTGCGCGGCGAGCGCTGCGAGGCGTTCCGGTCGTGCCGCGCCATGCGGGACGCGGGCGCTGCGCTGTTCGCGCGCGCGCAGGAGTACGGCGAGGCGCCCGCCGGGGCCGCGTTCCTGGACGTGCTGAAGCTCGCGGGCGGGATCGCGATGGCCGGCGAGCGGGAACCCGGCGCCGCCGGGCGGCTGCTCTCCCTCGCCGCGTCCGGCATCGCCCCCGGCGCCGTGCCCGGCGAGAGCGGCGCGGTGCCCGGCGAGAGCGGTGCCGTGCCCGGCGGGTCGGGCGGCGCGGCGGACTCGTCCGGCTGAGGCGTCAGGTCTCGGCGGGGACGGGGAGGACGCGGCGCGGCCCCTCCGGCCCGCCGCCCTTCGCGCGCCATTCGCGCGGGTAGCCGACCGACACCTCGATGTGCGGCACGCCGTCCGTCCAGATCGTCCGGGGGATGTGCAGGTGGCCGTACACGACGGCGACGGCGCCGAACCGGGAGTGCCAGGACCCGGTGCGCTCGGTGCCGCACCACTGCGCGAACTCCGGGTACCAGAGCACGCGGGTGGGTTCGCGGACGAGCGGCCAGTGGTTGACCAGCACGGTCCGGGTGCCGGGCGCGAGGGCCGCGAGCCGCTCCTCGGTGTAGGCGATCCGGGCGTCGCACCAGGCGTCCCGGGTGGGGTGCGGGTCCGGGTGCAGGTAGACCTCGTCGGTGCAGACGACGCCGGAGTCGTGCGCGATCTTCAGCGCCTCCTCCTTGGTGGACGCGCCGTCCGGCCGGAACGTGTAGTCGTACAGCAGGAAGAGCGGGGCGACCGTGACCGGGCCGTCCGCGCCGTCCCAGACCGGGTACGGGTCCTCGGGCGTGAGCACGCCGAGCCCGCGGCACATGTCGACGAGCCGCCGGTAGCGGGCCTCGCCGCGCAGGGCCACCGGGTCGTCCTTGACCGTCCAGAGCTCGTGGTTGCCGGGGACCCACAGGACGCGGTCCCACCGCCCGGCCAGCACGCCGAGCGCCCACTCGACGTCGGCGAACCGCTCCGCGACGTCGCCCGCCACGATCAGCCAGTCGCCCGGCGCCGCGGGCTCCAGCGCCTCGACGAAGGCGCGGTTCTCGGGGAACCCGACGTGCAGGTCGCTGATCGCGTACACACCGCTCATGCCGTGATCGTAAGCGCAAACCGGGCGCGGCCCGCGCCCGGCGGG
>NZ_JBEYYT010000889.1:0-1458 GCF_040645715.1 Spirillospora sp. NPDC046719
CGCGCCGGGGGCCTCGGGGCCGGGCGGGGTGGAGAAGGAGCCGAGGCGGCGGTCCAGCTCGTGGTAGAGCTGGTTGCGGGTGAGGTACCAGCTGGCGGCGGCGCACACGGCGACGGCGAGCGCGACGGCGACGGCGGTGAGCAGCGCCATCCGGGCGCGCAGCGTCAGCCGCCGCGTCATCGGCGGGCGCCTGGGCGGGCGTGCCGCGCCGGGACGCCGCCCGGCGGTCACGGGGACGCCGCCGTCCGCAGGACGTAGCCGACGCCGCGGACGGTGTGCACGAGCCGCGGCATCCCGCCGGCCTCGGTCTTGCGGCGCAGGTACATCACGTACACGTCGAGGGAGTTGGAGGCGGGTTCGAAGTCGAAGCCCCAGACGGTCTCCAGGATCTGCTCGCGGGTGAGGACCTGGCGGGGGTGGGTCAGGAACATTTCCAGCAGCATGTACTCGGTGCGGGTGAGGGACAGGGGGCGGCCGGCGCGGGCGACCTCGCGGGTGAGGGTGTTCATCCGCAGGTCGTCGAAGGCCAGGACGTCCTCGCGGCGGGCGTCGCCGCCGGTGTCGGCGTTCATCGCGCTGCGGCGCAGCAGGGCCCGCACCCGCGCGAGCAGCTCGTCGAGCTCGAAGGGTTTGGCGAGGTAGTCGTCGGCGCCGGCGTCCAGGCCGGTGACGCGGTCGCCGACCATGTCGCGGGCGGTGAGCATCAGCACCGGCATGGTGGCGCCGAGGGCGCGCAGCCGCCGGCAGGTGGTCAGGCCGTCCATGCGGGGCATCAGCACGTCGAGCACGACCAGGTCGGGGCGGTCGGCCTGGACGCGTTCCAGGGCCATGGCGCCGTCGGCGGCCTCGGCGACCCGGTATCCCTCGAACTCCAGGCTGCTGGACAGCGATTCGCGGACGGCGGGCTCGTCGTCGACGATCAGTATCCGTGCGGCGGGCGCCGTACCTGGGCTGCCAGAGTCCATCCGTCTCCTTGCGTGGGGCCACCGACTTCAGCCGATGGAAGGCGATACTTCGCTCTCTGTGTTAGTTTTCTTACGTTCCGTTAGGGATCGGTTCGGGCTGGACCGCAACCCTCGGGTTGGAAGCCCTCGCCTTCGGGCGGGGAGCGGAGTCACGCACTCACCGTAAACACACCAGGTGAGGGGCCTGGCCGCCGGTATCGGTTTCTCACGAAACCTTCAGGAAATTCTGAGCGGCGGTTCAGCGGCCGGGCCCGCCATCGGTCTTGTCCGCCCAAACGTCTCCGGGCATCCCGGGCGTGGGGCGGGCGGCGGTGGTCCAGGTGGTGCGGGCCACGTCCACCACGACGTCGCGGGCGACGTCGAGGACCATGTCGCGCAGCACGTCCTTCATCGCGATCTTCAGGGCCTCGCGGAGCAGTTCGGCCATGACGATCTCGATCGCGGCGGTGGCGGCCTGCGCGGCGGCGCGGGCGGCCAGGTCGCGGGCGGTGCG
>NZ_JBEYYT010000890.1:0-1441 GCF_040645715.1 Spirillospora sp. NPDC046719
GATGACCGTGTGCTCCCGCCCGCCGAGCCGGAGCGTCCGGGGGGGGCGCGGGATTGCGGGGCCCCCCCCCCCCCCGGGGGGCCGCCGCCGGCCCCCCCGCCCGCCCCCCCCCCCGCGGCAGCCACCCGAGCACGAGCACCGCTCCGGCGAGGTTGAAGAGCGCGTAGCCGAGCCGGTAGGGGGTGCTGTAGCCGAGCAGCAGCCGGACCGCCTCGGCGACGAGCAGCCCGGCGAGCCCGGCCGCCGCCAGGCCCGCCCATACGTTCGGGCGCCTGGTCAGGTGGCCCGCCAGGCCGAGCAGCGGCCCGCCGGTCAGCGCCACCGCGAGCCAGAAGGCCCAGAGGGTCCCGCGCAGGTCCGAGGTCAGGCCGAGGACGGTGAGGTAGAAGGCGCAGACCATGCCCGTCAGGAAGGCGGCGGCGTGGACGGCGGCGGCCTCGGGCGCGTCCGCCCGGCGGCCGATCCACCCGGCGCCCACCACCCACACCCCGGCGAAGATCGCGAGGAGGTGGAAGGGGCGATGGAAGATCGCGAGCTCCGTCGTCGCGCCGGACAGCGCTCCGAGGGCCAGAAGGACGCCTGCTCGTCGGATCATGCGCCCAGTCTCGGCCCCCGGCCGGCCCGGGGGCATCACCGCGCAGAGTGATGTCGGGCGGCGCCCGGTCGCCGTCCCGCACCCTCGACGGCGGCGCCGCCCGTCCCCGGACCGGCGTCTCAGGGGTCCCGCTGGGCGGACCGGAGCCGTTCGGTGAAGATGTGGTTGCGGTCGGCGCGGCTGCCGGGCGTGCGGCCGCGCCCCCAGCCGACGACGCGGCGGTACTCGCCGAACGCCCCGGCCAGGGCCGCCTCGTCGGTGTGCGGTGAGCCCGCCGGGGCCGGTCCGCTGAACGGCGCGACGTACAGCGCGTCGGCCGGGCAGTGGGCCTCGCACATGAAGCAGGTCTGGCAGTCGCCCTGCCTGGCGATCACCGGCAGGCCGTCGGGACCGCGGTCGAACACGTCCGTCGGGCAGACCTTGACACAGACGTCGCACTTGACGCAGCGCGCCGCGCTCACGACCTCGATCACGCCGGCACCTCCAGGGGCTCCGCGGCCGTCCACGGATCGTCGAGGCCGCCGGTCAGCAGGCGGTGCTCGAACCGCGGCAGGGTGGGGAGGCCCTCCAGCCGGTGCAGGCCCCGGGACTCCTCGCGCGCCAGCGCGGCGCGGTAGCACCAGCGGGCGTGCGCGGCCATCGCCGCCGCCGACCGCGCCCGGAGGCGCTCGCGGCCCGTCCCGGCGACGCCCTCGGACGTGACGCGGTCCCACAGCGCGTCCAGCGAGGCCAGGGAGCGGCGGAGCCCGGCGCGCGTCCGGAAGAGGTTGCGGTCGAGCGGCAGCATCTCCGCCTGCACCGCCCGGACGACCTCCGCCGCGTCGAGCCGGCCGGGCCGGAGACCGG
>NZ_JBEYYT010000891.1:0-1439 GCF_040645715.1 Spirillospora sp. NPDC046719
CAAGCTTATGAAGCAAATTCAACCTTACTTTTCCGAAATTTTTGCTTTTGCCTTTTACTTCATAATACAAGTATATCAGCAAAAATAAGGAGCAACACTCCAATTTCGTGCCTTTTTCGTGTCGTTTTTATCCCAATTTGACCCATGCTTTCAAATTAAATAGCCAATATGAGGGTTTATATCTTTTCTAAAGCGATAATAAATAAACTTAGCTTTCTTTTCTGAAATCTCAATCCCTTCATTATCAAGTTCCATCATTACTCTGTACCATGTAAAACCACCGTAACCACAGTGTTTTAGCTTGATTATTTCTTTTTCCTCCTTAATTAAAGGTTCGTACCACAAGCTGAATTGGTACATCAGGTCTTTGAGCTTGATGTATTCCTCATCATTTTCAAGCGCTTCTTTATTTAAAACATGACTTTCAGGTTCCGAACCACCAGAATAAGCTGTACGAATACCTAAGTTATCTACTTTTTGCTTATAAAGATATCTGCTCTCAATTGATTTTATCCTGGCTTCAAGTCTGCCATTAACGTAATCTCCAATAATTCTATCTAACTTATCTGCCATTCATCAAATTCTCCTTTTGTGGTATAATTAAGTTAGAAATTCAGTTGCCGAAGCCCATTACAGTGGGCTTTTTTTGTTTATTTAAAAAAGTTAATGCCAAAAGCAACTACTATAATAAAAATCACAGATAATATTGCAAATATCCATAACCCGATAATCTTAGCTAGTAAATATATACCTAAAACATACAGTATAAACAAAGCAACAATTTCAGTTGCAATTAGTAATGATTTACCCATTTCTCCTCCAGTTGAGTTTAGCGAGTTCCTAGCTCAGTATGATATAATTTGTTAGACCATAAAAATATAAACGTTAGAATTCACAATTTCGCTCAAGCTTGGTCAGCTTGGGCTTTTTTTATTTACTCCTAAGCAAGATGTACTGCCAAAAGCTCATTATCTTGTCGTACCCAAAGAGATGATAGGTTGCTAGAGATAATCCAAATCCTACAGCAACTACTATTAGGGCAATTAGTATCTTATAAATCACTTTCATTCCACAACCTCCTCGATATAGGCGACTTTGAAAGCTCCGTTGATACCAGTGTACCAACCTGCGTTGCTTTCGATATATTCAATAACATCAGCGAAACTATCGGCTTCAACAAACTGTTGTTTTGAACGAAGTGCTCCATTTTGGTCAATAAACGAATTGCTTACTAATCTAAATCTTTTCATCTCCACCTCAATCCATATGTTTATCAAGCCATTTTTCAGGGAACACGTTCTCTGACTCGTCAAGGTCTGAGCGTGGAATTCGTTTATCTGTAATGTAGCAACGACGACAAGAGCGTTCTTCATGAGTTCCAAATAAATATACTCTCCATTCTGACCACTTATGCCCGAACAGCTTACACATTAGTTTCA
>NZ_JBEYYT010000892.1:0-1431 GCF_040645715.1 Spirillospora sp. NPDC046719
GCTGATAATATCAACGTTTCTTATTTAGATATCACACCAAAAACGTCTATTTTGAAGTAAGTAATTAAAACTTTTGGCACAAAATTTGGCACATTTATTTATGGTTCTTGCTGGACTCGAACCAGCGACCGAACGGTTAGCTACCAACTGAGCTAAAGAACCTAGTATGATAATCTGTAGCACTTATCTTGGTTATTATATAAGATCTGTATGGATGGAACTGCAGATTATCAAGTGTGTGTAATTGAATGTTTTTCTCATCCACTAAAACTATTATAACACACTACTATAAATAATTGACAATTGTCTGAAAAATTGTTAATATTTAAATTGTTAGTACCTCTTATGTTTTGTATATAGTAAACTTTTTCTGAATTTGTACTAACACTCATTATCCTCTAGTTGGACTCCTTGAAGTCATCCAGCTAGAGCTTTTTTATTTGAAAAAAGCCACTCCGAAGAATGGCTTGACTCTAGGAATAGGATGAAATCTCACAAACATCCCGACTATATTATAGCATAAAAAAAAGCGCCCCAGTTAGGAGAGGGACGCTCGGAGTAAATTTATGAAAAATTATATATTTTTGGGTAAATATAGTATATATCTACTTCCTTAACTAGAACAAAAAGCCCTGTTTAAGGGCAGACGTTATCTTATATAGGTAAGATGAATTCATTCTACTACTTTTTGTATTCATTTTCAAATAAAAAACACCGTCACTTAGTCAAAACGATGTTCTCGGAGTTATTTATAACCTTATGTAAAAGGATAAAATTATTATACAATTTACTGTTTCCGTTGTAAAGAAAAAACGCCCTCGCTTTGGAAAAGGGCGCTTTATCTCTTCATAAACACTTAGCTATTTGTATTTGTAATTGGAATAGCATTCATGATTCCATCATTATAACAATATCAATAAAATGACGAAGTAACATTTATTAACAAAAAAAGCCCTGACCGAAGTCAGGCATAATTTTTATAGTTTATTCGCATTTAATCGACGTTGTAATTCTCTCACAGAATCAGAAACTGGGCTAATCGTTCCATCTTGTGTTGTTCCAAGATGTTTTTGTAGTGCTTTAATTGTTCCTTGACCAAAAAGTCCATCTTGGCCAACTCCTAAAAATCTTTGCAATGCTTTGACCACGTTAGAACCTGTCAGTGATGAGTCGAACTGAGCCGCATAAATATTTTGGTTAAAAGTTTGCTTATATTGATGACTGATCACTCCATCTTTACCAGCGGTATCAAAGTATTCTTGCAATCGTTTAGCAGTCGCATTGCCAAATTGACCATCAACATTTAAGATAACCATTTGAGGTTTATTGTCAGTATTTCCTGAACCTGAGCCAACGATTCGATAAAAGTGATGTGGTAAGCGAGACAGGCCGGGAAGGCGGCGGGAACGACTCGTAGAGGCGGCGAACCCG
>NZ_JBEYYT010000893.1:0-1424 GCF_040645715.1 Spirillospora sp. NPDC046719
CCGCGGGGGGGGGGCCGGGGGGCCCCCCCCCCCCCCGCCGGGCCCCCCCCCCCCACCCCCACGGTGGCGGGGGCGCGGGTGCGGAGGCCGGGCTCTTGCTCCTTTTGACACTGAGTGCCACTATGGCGTTGACCGCTTATCGGCCCGATGGCAGCGCAGCCGTTGTCCGCCCGAAAAAGGCCTTCCATCTCTGCGACGTCGGGTCTGACCCATGTGGAGGAAGTAAGCCATGGCGCGTTTGACAGGCAAGGTCGCTTTCATCACCGGCGCGGCGCGCGGGCAGGGGCGCGCGGAGGCCGTCCGGCTCGCGTCCGAGGGCGCCGACATCATCGCGGTCGACCTCGTCGGGTCGGCCAGCTCGTACGTCCCCTACGAGCCCTCCGCCCAGTCCGACCTGGACGAGACCGCGAAGCTGGTGGAGGCGCAGGGGCGCCGCGTGGTGGCCCGCAAGGCGGACGTGCGCGACCTCGCCGCGCTCCAGGCGGCCGTCGGCGAGGGCGTCGCCGAGCTCGGCCGCCTCGACGTCGTGGTGGCCAACGCCGGGATCGTGAACTACGGCCGCACCTGGGAGCTCGAAGAGCAGCAGTGGCAGGACATCATCGACACCAACCTCACGGGGGTGTGGAAGACCGTCAAGGCCACCGTCCCGACGCTGATCGAGCAGGGCCAGGGCGGCTCGATCATCATCACCAGCTCGGTGGCGGGCCTGAAGGGGCTGCCGTTCCTCGCCCACTACGCCTCGTCCAAGCACGGCGTCGTGGGCCTGGCGAAGGTGCTGGCCAACGAGCTGGGCGAGCACGACATCCGGGTCAACACCGTCCACCCGCACGGGGTGCGGACCGGCATGACCGCCGGGACGATGACCGAGCTGCTGGAGCAGAACCCGCTGCTCGGCCCCATCTACATGGCGACGCTGCCCTACGAGATGGTCGAGCCGGAGGACATCGCGAACATCGTCGCGTTCCTGGCCTCCGACGAGGGCAAGTACATCACCGGCGCCCAGCTGCCGGTGGACCTCGGCGCCCTCAACCGCTGACGTCAGCGCGGATCGCGGCCGGCCGGGCGGACGGCCGCGATCCACCGGCCTGCGGCCTTGTGCGCCCGTGCTGCGGCCTTGCGGGCCCGTCCGGCGGCGGACGGGAACGACTCGGGGAGCCGGACGTCCGGGAGCAGGGGAGCGGCCGAGCGCGCGCGGGCGGACGCGGCCGTCACACCGGAGCCGTAGGCGACGTCCTCGGCGAGCCGCAGGACCGTGTAGCGGACGGGATCGACGGCCGGACGCTGCCGCAGCCATTCCAGCGCGATGGGGGCGAGCATGGCCACCGCCGCCGCGCGCGCGACCCGGCTCCGGCGCGAGGCGGCGAGCACGACCAGGCCGAGCGGCCACCACTCGCGCCGCAGCGCGTGCCCGAGCGCGGCGGCGT
>NZ_JBEYYT010000894.1:0-1419 GCF_040645715.1 Spirillospora sp. NPDC046719
CGTCCGTCCGGTGGAGGATCTTCCTCCCGGTGAGATTCCTTCTACCCGGGAGGAGGATCCTCTGCCCGGCGCCTTCCGGCGCCCGTCCCGCCACTACCTCGGGTCGGCCTCCAGGGCCGGCGCGGGCCGCCGCGCCGCCGCCCTCGCCGTGGGCGTCCGGTGGACGATGTGGCGGGCGATCCGGCGCGCCGCGAAACCCGCGCCGTGCACGAACCGCATCACCGGCCCGAACGTCGGCGCCGCCGCCAGCCCCGCGAAGTACAGGCCCGGCATCGACGACTCGAAGTTCGCGCTGAGCACCGGCGCGCCGAGCCGGCTGTCCACCCGCACCCGCAGCTCCGGCGACAGCAGCTTCAGCCGCTCGATCTCCGGCACGAACCCGGTCGCCGCGATCACGTGCTCGGCCTCGACGACAAGGCGCCGCCCCGTCCGGTCGACGGTGGTGAGCGCGATGACGTCGTCCTGCTCGGCGGCCTTCACCAGGCGCCGGCCCGCCGACACGCGGACCCGCTCGTCCAGCCGGTCCCGCAGCCACCACGACCCGGCGGGCGGCAGCGTCTCGCGGACCAGCCGCAGCCGCGTCCGCTCCGGCAGGTACCGGACGACGCCGGGCCGCTCCGCCCACAGCCACGTCCGGTACCCGGTGCCGAGCCCGGACCGCGGGCCCTGCCGCAGCCGCTCGCCGAGCGTGCGGTGCTCCTTCGGCACCGTGTTCCAGTCGATCTCGCCGCGCCGCGCGATGACGTGCGGGTGCGCGCCCGCGTCGGCGAGCAGCACCGCCGTCTCCAGCGCCGACTGCCCGGCCCCGACGACCGCGACCTCCTTGCCCGCGAACAGGCTCAGGTCCCGGTGCTCGCCGCTGTGCGAGACGAGCCAGGACGGCATGCCCGCCAGCTCCTCGGGGACGTGCGCGAACGGGCCGACGCCGACCGCGACCACCACGGTGCGGGACGCGATCACCTCGCCGTTGGCGAGGGTGGTCTCGTACCCGGCCGGGCCGCCCCGCTCGACCTTCACCACCTGGCCGGCCTCGACGCCCGGCACCGCCTGCTCGGCGAACCAGCGGCCGTAGGCGACGAAGGTGTCCAGCGGGATCGGCTGGCCGAGCCGCCACTCCGGGTGGCGGTCGGTGAAGCGCAGGCCGTCCTGCGGCGCGCCGAGGCTGGACGCGAACGGCTCGGACTTCAGGTGCATGCCCTCGGGCATGCTGGTGGCCCAGTACTCCATGGGCGTGCCGATGATCCGCACCCCGAGCCCGAGGTTCTGCAGGTGCGCGGCGGTCGACAGGCCGTAGGGCCCGGCGCCGACGATGACGACGTCGCTGACCGAGTCGGTCATTTCTCGTTCCCCCGAATGTGTGTCGGTGCTGTGATGGCGCCGCGTCCCCGGGCGCCGCTGGTGATGCGGCCCGGCCGGCTC
>NZ_JBEYYT010000895.1:0-1419 GCF_040645715.1 Spirillospora sp. NPDC046719
CCACCGAGGCCGCGCTGGTGGCGGCGCTGGCCGCCGGGGGCGTCCCGCCCGGCCCGGCGCTGCACGCGGTGCTGGTGTTCCGGGCGGTCACGTTCTGGGCGCCCGTGCCGGTCGGGCTGCTCGCTTGCCGGACGCTGCGCCGGTGACCGCCTTTACGTTGTAGATCACTAGATCCGGAACACGGCGCGGGCGTTGCCGGACAGGAACGCCTCCCGCGCCGCGTCGTCCAGGCCCAGCTCGTCCAGCCCCCGCAGCGCCCGCTCCGGCGTGATCATCGGGAAGTTCGTGCCGAACATCACCTTGTGGTGCCGGTCCTGCGCCATGTACCGGACGAGCTCCGGCGGGTACCGGCGGACCGTGTACGCCGAGGTGTCGATGTAGACGTTCGGGTGCTTGCGGCACACGGCGACCATCTCCTCCGTCCACGGGTACCCGACGTGGCCGCCGACGATGACCAGCTCGGGGAAGTCCAGCGCCACCTGGTCGACGTACGGGATCGGACGCCCCGTCTCGCTCGGCCGCAGCGGACCGGTGTGCCCGACCTGCGTGCAGAACGGGACCCCGAGCTCCACGCATTCGGCGAACAGCGGGTAGAACCGCCGGTCCGTCGGCGGCAGCTCCCACAGCCACGGCACCACCCGCAGGGCCTTGAAGCCCAGCTCGTTCACGCACCGCCGCAGCTCCCGCACCGCCTCCATCGGCTTGCGCAGGTCGACCGACGCCACCCCCGCCAGCCGGTCCGGCGCCTGCTCGACGAACGACGCGACCTCGTCGTTGCTCACCAGCGCGCCCTCCGGGCCGTACCAGGCGCTGATCAGCCCGACGTCCACCCCGCCGGCGTCCATCGCGCCGACCGTGACCGAGACCGGCACCTCCTCCTCCGGCGGCTTCTGCCCGGTCCACCGCCACAGCGAGTCCAGCATCTCGTGCTGGAGGAACCGGACCGTCCCATGCTGCATCCACGCGTCGACGATCATCGTGTCTCCTCTCGACCAGGTGATTATCGTGTGCGGCCCGCGGGGCCGCGCTGGTAACCTCGCGATCATGTCCAGCCCGGAGGCGAACAGACGCTGACCCCCGGCGCGCCCGGCCGTGACGGCCGCCGCGCCGCGGTGCGGGCCGCCCTCCGACGCGATCGCGTCGCCACGAGGGCTCCTTCCTCACGCCGCCGCCGTCGATGACGGCCGTCCGCGGCACCGCCCCCACCGGTACAGCGCACCCCTGTTCGCCGTCTCGGGAGTTCCACCTTGCCTCTCGCCGTCTACGTCCTCGGGCTCGCCGTGTTCGCCCAGGGCACCTCGGAGTTCATGCTGTCGGGCCTGCTGCCCGGCATCGCCGCGGGCCTGCACGTGTCCGTGCCCGCCGCCGGGCTGCTCACCTCCGCCTTCGCCGTCGGCATGGCGGTGGGCGCGCCCGCCA
>NZ_JBEYYT010000896.1:0-1416 GCF_040645715.1 Spirillospora sp. NPDC046719
AGCCGCAGGCGCAGCCGCCACGCGGCGACCCCGGCCGTCGCGGCCATCGCGACGCCGCCGAGCGCCGTGCCGACCGACAGCGTCAGCTCGGCGTCCAGCGGCAGCCCGGCCAGGTCGTTCTCGAACCCCCGGCCGAGCGGCGCGTAGGCGACGTACGCGCCGATCACCACCAGGCTCGACACCAGCGGCGCCAGCGCGGGCGCCACGAACCGGCGGTGCGACTGCAGCAGCCCGTACAGCACGACGGCCGCCCCGTACATCACCATCTGCACGGACTGGATCGCCAGCATGTCCCCGCCGACGCGCACCACGTCGTCGCGCGAGCATCCCTGCAGATGCTCGGAGACCGCCAGGTCCATCAGCGGATGGGAGAGCCCCGCCATCAGCGCCGTGAGCGGCAGCATCAGCAGCACGATCCAGGTCAGCAGCGCCGAGGCGGTCCGGCGGACCTCGGCGCGGTCGCCGCGCTCGGCGGGCCCGGCCAGCACCGGGACGACCATGCTGGCCAGCGCGCCGCCCGCCACGATCTCGTAGATGCTGCTGGGCAGCTGCGTCGCGCTGAAGTACGCCTGGCTCAGGCACGACGTGGTGACCGTCTGCGAGAAGGAGTACGTCCTCCCGAACCCGGCAAGCCGCGCCAGCACCGTGATGACCCCGATCACCACGGCGGCGCCGGCGAGGCCGCCGGTCAGCCGCCGCAGCGCGGACCCGCGCGGCGACGGCGTCACGGCGTCGCCGTCGTGCTCATCGGGCGGCCCGCCGCCCGCCGGCGGGTCGCTCGGCGAGGTGCGGGACGGGGTGTTGGCGGGCATCGGTGAGGGGCACTCGTCACGGAAGGCGCTGTCGGGACCGGCGGGGGGCTCCGCGAGCCTACGCGGGGTCCGCGGTGACGCCGTCGCCGGCGGGGCCCGACTGCGGCGGCACGTGCGGCCGGAACGCGTCCTCCATGTCCGGCTTGTCGGCCGCGGCGGCGGCCGCCGGGGCGGGCGCCGCGACGGGACGCCGGCCGAGCATGTCGATCCGGTTCAGCACCGGGTTCGCCGCGATGACCTTGGTGAAGCTGACGAACTCGCTGGCCGCGTTCAGCGCGACGAGCCCGCCCAGCACGGCCAGCCGGGGACCGCGGCCGAGCCGCGTCGCGGCCAGGCCGAGCAGCGCGCCGAGCGCGTTGGAGCCGGTGTCGCCGAGCATCGCCCGCTCGGCGAGGTCCTCGGGCAGCAGCGCCGCGGCGGCGCCCAGCGGCGCGGCGGCGACGGCCGACGACGGCCGGGCCAGCGCCAGCGGCGTCCCGGTGATGACGCCGACCTTGATGGCGCGGCCGGGCCGCAGGTCGAACAGGTTCATCAGGTTGGCGCCGCCCGCCACGATCGCGCCGTTCACGACGGTGTCGAGCGCGCGGCCGCGCCGCGTCGGGGC
>NZ_JBEYYT010000897.1:0-1408 GCF_040645715.1 Spirillospora sp. NPDC046719
CGGCTGACCGAGTTCCCCGCGGGGCTCGCGGTGGAGCTGCTCGGCCGGCTCGCCGGCCGGGACCGGGTCGCCGCGGACCCGGAGGCCGCCGCCGAGATCGCCGAGCTGTGCGGGCGGCTGCCGCTGGCGATCGGGATCTGCGGCGGACGGCTCGCGGCGCGCGAGTCGTGGACGCCGCGCGTGCTGGCCGACCGGCTGCGGGACGAGCGGCGCCGGCTCGGCGAGCTGGAGCGCGGCATCGACAACGGCGTCCGGGCGAGCCTGGCGCTGAGCTACGACGACTGCAGCCCGACGCAGCGGCGGCTGCTGCGCACGCTCGGTGTCCAGGCCGCCCCGGACGTGCAGGCGTGGGCGGCGGGCGCGCTGCTCGCGGTGTCGGATCTGGAGGGCGAGGACCTGCTGGAGGCCCTCGTGGACGCCCAGCTCGCGGAGTGCTCGGGGACGGACGCGACGGGCCGGATGCGGTACCGGCTGCACGACCTCGTCCGGCTGTACGCGCTGGAGCGGGCCGAGCGGGAGGACGCCGAGGACGAGCGGGACGCGGCGGTCGAGCGGCTGCTGGACGGGTACCGGGAGCGGGCGGAGCGGGTCGCGGCGAGCCGGTGGCCGCAGGACTGGCACCGGGGGTTCGGGCAGGTCCCCGATCCGGGGTTCTCGGCGGTCGACTGGCTGACGAGCGAGCGTCCGGCGGTGCTGGCGCTGCTCGGGCAGGGCGCGGAGCGCGAGATGTGGACGCTGGTGTGGCGGCTGGGGCGGGCGGCGTGCTCGCTGTTCCATTCGCTGCGGGTGTTCTGGCCGGAGTGGAAGGCGGCGGCCGATCTGACCTGCACGGCCGCCGGGCATCTGGACGACCGTTCGCTCGGCATCGCGCTGCTGGAGCGGTCGTCGGTGCGCGGCAACCAGGGGCAGATCGACCTGGCGCAGGAGGACGCGGCCGAGGCGCTCCGCATCTTCACCGGCAACCGGGAGATGTGGTGGCGGGCGCGCGCGCTGAGGTCCACGGGCATGTGCCTGCGGGACGCGGGCAACCTCGACGAGGGGCAGCGCTACCTCACCGAGGCCATCGACGCGTTCGAGGCGGAAGGCGACGCGTGGTGGCAGGCGCGGACGCGCCGCAACCTCGCCGAGCTGCGGCTCGCGCAGCGCCGCTACGAGGAGGCCCGCGAACTGCTGGAGAGCGCGCTCGCGGTGTTCCAGCGGAGCGGCAACCGGTACTCGGAGGCGCAGACGCTGCGCGCGCTCGGCGAGGTGCTGGCGTCCGAGGCCCGCGCCTTGCGCGGGTCGGGCGACGACGCGGCGGCCGAGGTCAAGTACAGCCTGGCCGCGCCCGCGCTGGAGCGCGCGGCCGAGGCGTTCCGGCTTCGAGGCGAGCAGTGGGATGAGGCCCGCTGCATGCGCGCCGCGGGCG
>NZ_JBEYYT010000898.1:0-1396 GCF_040645715.1 Spirillospora sp. NPDC046719
GCGCCCTCCGGCGGACCGGGCGCCGCCGACCGAGCCCGGCGGTGTCCTCCGTAGAGCCGACCGCGCTGACCGCGGGATCGTGCGGCGGGACCCCGTCCCGCCCGTCCCGTCGGCCCCGCGCGGGCCCGTATGATCGTCCGGTGGTGTGATCGGCTCCGCTCCCGGCGGGTTTCGCCCGCGAAGCGCCCGCCGGGGCCGTAGAGTCCGCAGGGGCCGCGCAGTGCCGCGCCGCCGCCACCCCCGAAGGTCCGCTCGTCCCCCGGGAGCACTCGTTCAATTGGCCAGCACAGAAGTAGGCACGAAGATCGGCGGCCCGGCGGCTCAGGGGCCGTCCATCGTCCCGCAGGGGCCCGCCCGGCTGACGCTCATCGCGATCACGGTCGCGGTGCTCGCGCAGACCCTGCGCTTCTCGCTTCCCCAGCTCGACCACTTCGCCGACGACGCCGGCACCGGCGTGGCCGCGATCGCCGTGCTGGCGGTCTATCTCGCCGGATTCGCCGCGCCGCTGGTGCGCCGCGCCGCCGGGCCGAGCGGGCTGCTGTCGGCCGGCGTCGGCGGGCTGTTCGCCGTCCGGCTGCTCGCCCAGGCGATCGGCCCGCAGACCTGGCTGGCGTTCGTCGGCACCGCCGTCGGCATGATCGCGGTCGCGGCGCTGTTCGAGGGGGCGCGCGGGCTGTCCGGCGTCGGGTTCGCCACCGCGACCGTCGCGGGCCTGTCCGCCGACACCGCGGTCCGGATGTGCTTCGCCACCTGGGACCCGGTGTGGCGGAACGGGATCGGGCCCTGGGCGGCGTGCCTGGCGTTCGTGGCGCTCGGCGCCGCCGCCCTCTACCGGGAGCTGTCGTCCGGGCCGGTCACGGCGCCGGGCCTGTCCTGGCGGGACGCGATGGGCGCCGCCGCGTTCGGGCCGTTCCTCGCGCTGCAGGTGCTGGTGCTGGCCAGCCCCGCGTTCGTCGCCTCGTCCGGCTGGCAGTCGCTGACCGCCGCGCACATCGCGATCGTCGTCGGGCAGGGCCTGGCGCTGGCGTTCCTGGCGTCCGGGCTCGCCGTCCGCGCCGTCCCCGGCGGGGTCTGCGTGCTCGGCGGCACCGTGCTCGGCGTCGGAGCCGGCGCGGTCGCCGGGACGTACGCGGTCACCGGCATCGAGGTCGTGCCGATCGTCGTCCTCGGGCAGGTGCTGTCGGCGTGGCTGCTGGCGGTGGCGTGCCGGGCGCCGCTGCGCCGCGCCGGGACCGGCGGGCCGGTCTGGCGGATCGACGTGGGCGCCGCGCTCGGCGGCTTCCTGATCCTCGTCCTGCTCGTCCCGTACCAGGTCAGCGCGCTGTCGCCGCTGCCGTTCCCGAACAACGTCCTGCCGGGCGTCGCGGGCATCGCCCTCGGCGGGCTCGCGGCCGCC
>NZ_JBEYYT010000899.1:0-1395 GCF_040645715.1 Spirillospora sp. NPDC046719
TCGGGGCGTCCGCCGCGTGCGGGACGTGTTTCTACTTCATACGGTAGTCGTGTATATGAAAAATGGACTGATGTAACTCCGTTGACTGTAATGGATGCAGAAGATGGAAAAATTCCAGACCTTGACAATCCTCAGTTGACAATTATCAAATACTTGATTAAACGTTATGCGGGAATCATCACTGCAACGAATACATTGCTTAAAGATACAGCAGAAAATATTCTTGCATGGTTATCAAGCTGGATTGCTAAGAAAGTGGTTGTGACTCGTAACCAAGCGATTATCGAAGTAATGAAAGCAGCACCTAAAAAACCAACAATCGCTAAATTTGACGATGTTATTACTATGATTAATACAGCGGTTGATCCTGCGATTATCGCCACTTCAAGTCTTTTGACTAACCAGTCAGGGTTGAATAAACTTGCTTTGGTTAAAACTGCTGAAGGTAAATATTTGCTCGAACCAGACCCAAAAAAACCTAATTCATATCTAATTAAAGGTAAACAAGTTATTGTTGTTGCAGATCGCTGGCTTCCAAATACTGGATCAACAGTTTATCCACTTTACTATGGAGATATGTCGCAAGCTATTACATTGTTTGACCGTGAAAACATGTCATTACTTCCAACAAATATTGGTGCTGGTGCATTTGAAACTGATACTACTAAAATTCGTGTAATCGATCGCTTCGATGTTAAAGCTACTGACTCAGAAGCTTTAGTTGCTGGTTCATTTTCTGCAATTGCAGACCAAGTAGGTAATTTCACTGCAGGAAAGTAGGTAATTTTACTGGAGCACCAACTACAACGACTACAACTAGACACGATTAAAAATAGGAAAGGATAATGAAATTTTTATTTGCACAACCAGCTAAAAAAGATTTGCTTGGGAATTGCATACTGTGATTAAGAGTTTATCTAAATTGGGGGTGGATAAAAAAGACATTATCCTTTTATTTGCTAAAGCAGTAAAGGAGGCACTTTATGACAGTGACTGTTGATGACTTACTAGATCAATTATCAGAAGATGATGATCGCAAACCACAACTTAAAATTTATTTTGATACAGCAACAGCATATGTGAAAAATGCAGTGAGTTCTGATACAGTTGACAATCCATTTTTCAGTGTAGAAAACGTTTCTCCGATTTATGATGTAGCTGTTCTTAGCTATTCTATGGATTTGTGGATTAATCGTTCTACGACTATGCCGCCTACTACGGCTGTAGATCACATGGTCGGTCAGTTGAGAGGTCTTTATTCTTCGTGGAAGGAGGCGCAAGATGGTCAAAACTTACAAACCGATTGATTTTAACTGAAAATGTAAGATTGGAGTTACTAAAACAGTAACTACTCCAACTGGAGGTAAGATTGAAAAAATTGACCCAGCAACGGTT
>NZ_JBEYYT010000900.1:0-1387 GCF_040645715.1 Spirillospora sp. NPDC046719
GTCGACCTGCGGCCGGGGATGGCGTGGGTCGGCGCGCTGGACACCCCGGCGTGGCGGCGGGCGTGGCGGCTCGCGGCGGGCATGCCGCCGCAGCAGCGGCAGGAGCCGCACGGGGTGCCGGAGCTGCGGGTGGCGCTGGCCGAGTACATCCGGCGCAGCCGCGGCGTGGTCTGCCCGGTCGACGGCCTGCTGATCACGCGCGGCGCGACGAACGGCCTGGACCTGCTGGCCGCGACGGTGCTGCGGCCGGGCGACCGGGTCGGCGTGGAGGAGCCGGGGTACCGGCGCGCGCGCTCGGTGCTGGAGGGGCGCGGCGCCGAGATCGTCTCGTGCCCGGTGGACGAGCACGGCCTGATCGTCGACGGCCTCCCGGACGATCTGCGCCTGGTGTACACGACGCCGTCCCACCAGTACCCGATGGGCGGGGTGCTGCCGGTTCCGCGGCGGCAGGCGCTGCTGGCGTGGGCGCGGCGGACGGGCGCGCTGATCGCCGAGGACGACTACGACGGCGAGTTCCGCTACGACGTCGCGCCGCTGCCCGCCCTGTACGGGCTGGACCCGGACGTGGTCGTCTACCTCGGCACGTCGGCGAAGATCCTCACCGCGGACATGGGCGTCGGCTGGCTCGTGGGGCGTCCCGACCTGGTGGCGGCGATCGCGCTGCGGCGCGAGGAGCTGAACGACCGGACGGCGGTCGTCCCGCAGCACGCGCTCCGGCTGTTCCTCGAACGCGGCGACCTGGACCGGCACGTCCGGCGAATGCGCGGGGAGTACGCGCGGCGCCGCGAGGTCGTGGTGCGGGCGCTGGACGGGCTGCGGCTGCGCGGCGACACGGCCGGGCTGCACCTCGTCGTGGACCTGCCGCACGCGGTCGCGGAGCGGGTCGCGCGGGACGCGGGAGACCGCGGCGTCCTGGTGGACCCGCTGGAGCGCCACCACGCGGGGCCGCGCTCGTTCAGCGGGCTCGTCGTCGGCTACGGCTCGGCGGGCAGCCCCGCCGAGCTGCGGGCCGGATGCGCGGTCGTCCGCGAGCTGGCGTGCGCGGCACGGCCCACGCCGAAATCCGGAAACGCGGCGGTATCCGGGAACGCGGCGGTATCCGGGAACGCGCCGGAATCCGGGAACGCGCCGGAATCCGGGGACGCGCCGGAATCCGGGCGGGACGCGTCCGGCGCCCCGCTCTGAGCCGGGCGCCGGATCCGCTGGAGACCGTGCCGGGAGCTAGTTCGACAGCGCCGGCGAACCGACCGGCACCGGTTCGCCCTGCGGCGGCGGATGGTCGGGGTTCGACTGATTGCTGGAAATGCTTTTCGCGATGATAACAATGTTGAAATTGCTTTTGCCCATAAAAATGGATTTCCATTCAAACGTTATCATGAAGTTTTGG
>NZ_JBEYYT010000901.1:0-1376 GCF_040645715.1 Spirillospora sp. NPDC046719
GTCCGGGGTGACGTCAGTGCCGTCCGCGGTGCTCATTTCCGCTCCTGCCGCAGTCGCCGGATGTTGAACAGCATGGCGGGCAGCACCAGCAGGAACAGCAGCACCGCGATCGCGCTGCCGGAGCCGGGGTCGTTGCCGCCGCCGAACGACTTGGTCCACATCTGGAGCGCCAGCACGTTGGCGTTCGGATCGCCGCCGCCGATGATGAACACCAGGTCGAACACCTTCAGCACGTTGATGACGAGCGTGACCAGCACGACGACCAGCACCGGGGCGAGCAGCGGGATCGTCACCCGCCGGAACACCTGCCACTCGGTCGCGCCGTCCACCCGGGCCGCCTCCAGCGCGTCGCGCGGGATCGCGGCCAGGCCCGCGGCGATCAGCACCATCGCGAACCCGGACCACACCCACAGGTACGACCCGATGATCGCCGGCGTGATCAGCGTGCTGCCGAGCCATTCGGCGCCGCCATAGGAGGCGGTGAAGTTGCTCTTCGGCAGCCGCAGCGTGACCGGGCCCGACGGCACCTTCTTCAAGGTGAACGCGCCGTCCTTGCCGGTGGTCGCCGTGGCGACGACCTTCCCGCCGCGCACCGCCTCCACCTTGACGCCGGGCAGCCCGGACTCGCCGGCGTTCGGCTTGTTCAGCTCGCCGCCGCCGCCCTTGGTGAAGTCGAACCAGACGGTCCCGGTCACCTGCCCGGCCTTCGCCGCCGGCGGCTGCGCGGCCGGCTTCGCGTCCTTCGGCAGGTACTCGGGCTTGACCTTCACCAGGGGCAGCAGCGCGGTCTGCCCCGCCGACACCGGGCTGGACCCGACCACCGCGCCGCCCTGCATGTGGACGAGCTGATCGCCGCCGGTGCGCGGGCCCGCGCCCGGATAGGCGGTGCCCGACTTGAAGGTGTCGTGGATCGCGACCAGCGCCGCGTTCGCCACGCCCTGGTCGGGGTCCTGCTGGTACACCAGCCGGAAGATGACGCCGGAGGCGAGGAACGAGATCGCCATCGGCATGAACACGACGAGCTTGAACGCCGTCGCCCACCGGATCCGCTCGGTGAGGACGGCGAAGAACAGCCCGATGATCGTGACGAGCGTGGGCGCGACCACCACCCACACCACGGTGTTGCGCACCGCGACGAGGTCGTCGTGCCCCTGGAACACCCCGGTGTAGTTGTCGAAGCCGACGAACGAGCCGCCCGAGGCGTCGAAGAAGCTGCGGATCACCGAGTACACGATCGGGTACACGACCAGGAAGCCGAGCAGCAGCAGCGCGGGCAGCAGGAACATCAGCGCCAGCCACGACGGCGGCGTCAGCCGCTCGCGCGCGCCGCGCCCGCGGCCCGGTGCGGCCGGGCCGGTGACGGCGGCGGCGCCGCC
>NZ_JBEYYT010000902.1:0-1375 GCF_040645715.1 Spirillospora sp. NPDC046719
GCCGCAGGTGCGCGACGCCGGCCGCGCCGGCGGTCTTCGCCACGGTGCTGTCCACGGTGCCGCCGACCTTGCGGACGACGTGGCCGCCGTCGGCGGCGGCGTCGCGCCCGCGCGCGTTCAGGTAGGCGACCGGCCGCCGGCCGGCCTCGCGGACGTCGCCGGTGACGGCGCCGGGCGTGCCGGCGGTCGGGCGGCCGCCCGCGAACCGGAAGTGGCGGAGCGTGGAGAGCCCGTCGAGCCCGGAGGCGCCGCCGACGGCGTCCCGCACCGGGTTCCCCTGGGCGGCCCGCTCCGGGGTCCCGCCCGCGGTTCCGGTGCCGCCGGCTCCATTGCCGGCGGTCCCGGTTCCCATGCCGCCATTCTGGGCGGCGTACGCGGACTGGTTCAGGGAACTGAGCGCGATCCACCCGGCGAATGCGAATCCGGCGATGACGGCGACGCGCACCAGCGCGGTTCCGAGCGCGCGCCGCCGCACATCGGGGCTGCTCGCCCCGTGGCGGATCGGTTGGCGTCGCACTGCGGGAACTCCTCGCGTCTGGCCTGGTCGGGCCGTCGTTCGATGTCCGGTTCCGGGCTGGTCGGCATGACCGTAGCACCGCGCCGGGCGCGTTCACCGGCGCGTTGCCGGACGGCCCGGCGCGTCTTTGCCATCATTTACCCGGCCATGGATTTCGCTTTCCGATGGGGCGTTTCCATGGCCGTACAGGAAATGCTTTAGCCGGAATTCGCCCGCTTTATCGGGACTCATGGCCCCGGCGACCCGAGCGGCCCCCCGCCCCCGGGTCCCGGACCAATGTCCGGGAGAAGCATGGCGCACGGTATCCGATGCGCTACATTCGGTGACATGGTGGCCGTCTAGCCGAGGAGCAGACCGCATGCCCGCCCCCTCCCCCGTGAACGCCTGGTCGTGGTCGCCGCGCAGGACGGTGCTCCCGCGCGCCGCCGCCGCACCCCGCTCGCCCCGCGCGGGCCGCCCGGTCCGCTACTCGGTCAGCCGCGAGGGCATCCGCATCGCGCGCCGTTTCCGCAGGCCGGAGCGGATCCTCGCGCCGACGCGGCCGGAATGGACCCGGTTCTGGACGCTGTGGTCCCGGCTCGAATGGGCGGTCGCCACCGCCCGGGTCGAACGGGTCCGCCGCCGGGCCCGCCCGCACTGGCGCTGATCCCGCGCGCGGCGCCGATACCGCCGCGTTCCGCCCGCCCGGCCCCGCAGTAGCGGGCGCGCGGGGGGGGGGCCCCCGCGCGCGGCCCCCCCGCCCCCCGCCGCGCCGGCGCCCCCCCCGGCGCCCCCGGCGGGGCCCGGGCCGCCGCGCCCGCCGCCCCGCCCCGCCGCGCCCCCGCCCCGCGCCTCCTCCGCGATCCAGCTCGTGACCGC
>NZ_JBEYYT010000903.1:0-1370 GCF_040645715.1 Spirillospora sp. NPDC046719
GCCGGGATCTGGACGGACGGGCGGCGCGTCGAGCGCGCCTGCTACGCCGTCGGCGGGCTGCTGATGCTCGCCGGCCTCGCCCACCTGCTGGTGTTCGCCGTCGACGGCGGCCCGTGGACCGGGCCCGTCTCCTGGCGCAAGCCCGTCACCTTCGGCCTGTCCTTCGGACTCACGCTGATCACCATCGCCTGGGCGGGCTCCCACCTCGAACTCGGCGAGCGGGCCCGGCGCGTCCTGCTCGGGGTGTTCGCGGCCGACTGCGTCGCCGAGGTCGCGCTGATCACCCTCCAGGCGTGGCGGAGGGTCCCGTCCCACTTCAACATGGAGACGCCGTTCGACACCGCCGTCTCGCGGATGCTCGCGGCCGGCGGCGCCGTCCTGGTGGTCACGCTCGTCGCGCTGACCGTCGCCGCGTTCCGCGCGAACCCCGGCACCGCCCCGAGCATGCGCCTCGCGCTGCGCGCCGGGTTCGCCGCGCTCATGGTCGCGCTGGCGTCCGGCGCCGCGATGATCGCCAGGGGAGTGGCCGAGGCGCAGACCGGCCACCAGCAGGCCGCCTACCACGTCGCCGCCGCCCTGAAGCCCGCGCACTTCGTCACGATGCACGCCGTCCTGGTGCTCCCGGCGCTGGCCTGGCTGCTGACCTTCACCGGATCCACCGAGGCGCGCCGCGTCCGGGTCGTCGCGCTCGCCGCCGCCGGCTACGGCGTCACGGCCGCCGCCGTGGTCGCCGTCTCCGCCGTCCGGTTCGCCGCCGCCTGAGACGGGCCGCACAACCAGGCGGGCCGACCGGTCCGATTCACACCGGGATGCCATACGCTTCCACTTATGGACGAGGTTTCGGCCCGCACTTCCCCGGAGACCGACCCGGCCCCGCCGGAACGGGGCAAGGGCGGCCTGCGGCGCTTCCTGCGGCGCATGGCGTCGAGCAAGGCCGAGCTCGAAGCCGAGGAGCTGCAGAAGACGAGCGGTGACGAGGGCGCCACCCCCATCACCGCATGTTCGGCGCGCAAGCGGCACTGCGTGGCGGGTACGCTGCGTACGGTGACCCTCCGGCCCCGGGGCGGCGCCCCCGCGCTGGAGGCCGAGCTCTACGACGGCACCGACGTGATCAACCTGGTCTGGCTCGGCCGGCGGCGGATCGCCGGCATCGACCCGGGCCGCCGGCTGCGCGCCGAGGGGCTGGTCAGCGTCCAGGACGGGCGCAAGGTCATGTTCAACCCGCGGTACGAGCTGCGCGGCGGTTCCTGATCCCGCCCGGCGCGGACGCGCGGGGCGGATCCGGGGACGCGAGGTCGCCCCGCAGCGATACGGCCTGGAGTGCGATGTGAGCGAACGGGAAGCGACAGAGACGGCGGCCGCCGCAGGCG
>NZ_JBEYYT010000904.1:0-1369 GCF_040645715.1 Spirillospora sp. NPDC046719
GCCGGCGGCGTGCGCGCGGGCGACCGGATCGCGCTGCTGAGCGTGAACGTCCCGGAGGCGATCGAGACCGCGCTCGCGGCGTCGCTGATCGGCGCGGTCGTGGTGCCGCTGAACGTCCGGCTCGCCCCGGCGGAGATCCGCTTCCAGGTCGGGGACGCGGCGGCGCGGCACGCGGTCGTCCACCCGGCGCTCGAGGACCTCGCCAGCGCGTCCGGGCTGCTCGACCTGACGCACTGGACGGTCGGCCCCGGCCTCGACCGGGCCCTGGACGGGGCGCCGCCGCACGACCTGCCGCGCCCGGCCCCGGACGCGCCGATCATCCAGCTCTACACCTCCGGCACCACCGGACGGCCGAAGGGCTGCCTGCTCACCAACCAAGGCTGGGTCGCCGCCGCCGCTAACGCGGTGCACGCGTTCGGCATCACCGGCGCGGACCGTCTGCTCGGCGCGCTGCCGCTGTTCCACGTGGCGGGGTACGGTGCCGCGCTCGGCCACCTGGCGGCCGGCGGGACGGTGGTGTTCCCGGCGGGCGCGTCGCCCGACGTGCTCTGGCCGGTCGTCGCCGAGCACGGCGCCACGGTCGCGATCTTCCCCACGGGGACGGGACGGGCGCTGCGGCATCCCGCCGCCGCGCCCGGGACGCTGCGGCTGGTGTTCGGGATGGCCGGCACCGAGCGCGCCGGGACGCTGGAGGCGCTCCGCGGCCTCGGCATCGGCTACCGCGGCGTCTACGGCTCGACCGAGGCGGGCAACTTCGTCACGGTCACCACGCTGGACGACGAGCTGAAGCGCCCCGGCACCGTCGGCCTGCCGCTGCCGCCGTTCGACCTCGCGCTGGACGGCGCGGACGGGCCCGGCGAGGTCGGCGAGCTCCTGCTGCGCGGCGCGAGCGTGATGGCGGGGTACGCGGGGCTCCCCGACCCGATGGACGGCGGATGGCTGCGCACCGGCGACCTGATGCGCCGCGACGCCGACGGCTACCTCCACTTCGTCGACCGCGCCAAGGACATGGTCCGCAGCGGCGGCGAGAACGTGTACTCCGCCGAGGTCGAGCAGGTGCTCGTCCGGCACCCGGGCGTGCTGGACGCCGCGGTGGTCGGCGTCCCGGACGCCCGGTGGGGCGAGGCGGTCAAGGCGCTCGTCGTCGTCCGCGCCGGGACGACGCCCGCCGACCTGGACGCGCACTGCCGCGCCCTGCTCGGCGGTTTCAAGCGGCCCCGCTGGTACGAGTTCGTCGAGGCGCTGCCGCGCAACCACTCCGGCAAGATCCTCAAGCGCGACCTGCGCGCCGCGCACGATCCGGAGCGCTCCGTCCGCCTCGCCGAAGGCGGCTAGAAACGCGTTGACTCGCGGCGAGCCGTCGTCGTGA
>NZ_JBEYYT010000905.1:0-1366 GCF_040645715.1 Spirillospora sp. NPDC046719
GCCGGCGGCGCCCGCGCGGCCGGCCGCCGCGGCCAACGCCGCGGCGAACAACCGGGCGAGGCCGCGCGGGTCGTCCAGGACCTCGTCCGCCGCGACCTCCCGGCAGGCGGCGCCGCCGGCGGCGCCGGGCGGGGCCGCGGCCGTCAGGCCCGGCCGGACGATGCCGTCCAGGTCGACGTTGCCGACGAGGACGCTGGTCCCCCACAGCAGCCGGACGGGCGGGGCGCCGGCCGCGCCGGGCTCGATGAGCGTGGAGGCGGTCATGACATGCCCGCCCAGTCCTTGTCGTAGGCGACGTTCCAGGCGACGCAGATGCGCCGTCCGCCGCCGGTGAGGGTGGCCTGCACCGAGTGCGGCAGCCAGCCGGGGAAGGCCACCATCCGGCCGGGCACAGGCTCGACCCGGTAGACGCCCTGGGAGGCGAAGCGGGCCACCGCGGCGGGCCGCGGGTCCAGCAGCTGCAGGTACCCGGCCTCGCCGGTGTCGCCGCCGTCGCCGGACTCGACGTAGAACACCCCGGACCAGGCGGAGTCGTGGTGGGTGTGCGGCCGCAGGCTGCCGCCCTCGGCGTAGACCACCGTCCACGCCTCGGCGATCACCTCCTGGGCGACCTCGTCGGCGGCCTCGCCCAGGGTGGCGCGGGTGAGCGCGCTGACGGCGTCGACGATCCGGCCCTTGAACCAGTCCACGACGGGGTCGTCCCACTGCAGGATGTCCTGGTTGGCCTTCGTCGCGGTGATGACCCCGAAGTTGGACGCCTCGGGATCGGTGCCGGTGCGTTCCAGGATGAGGTCGCGGAAGGCGGGCAGGCGCTCGCCCGCCGAGGCGATGTCGGCGACGTAGAGCGGGCTGCCCCAGGCCGCGAACGGCGCGAGGCGCTCGGGGCGCCGCGCGGGCGCGGGCGCGGGTGCTGTGAGGGTCATGCGGTCTCCTGCAGTCGGCGGACGAACGCGCGTCCGATGTCGGTCAGGTCGGCGGCGGCCCGGTCGAGCAGGTCCAGGCAGCCGGCCCGGTACACCGCCAGGTGCGCGAGGCGGCCGGGCGGCGCGTCGCCGCACGCGCGGTACATGCGCGTCAGTGCGGTCGCGACGTGCGCGGCGCCCAGCACCTCGGCCGGCGAGCGGTCCGCGGTGCCGGACGGGAGCGTGCGGCGGGCGGCACCGGGCCGCTGGAGCCGCCACACCTCCTCGATCAGGTAGAGCCACTGGTGCGCCGTCTCGTGGAGGAGCTGCTCGCGGACCTCCAGCGGCGAGTCGAAGGCGGCGCGGGCCAGCAGGACGTGCTGCGGCCACGCCTTGGACGAGGCGGAGATCGCGCCGCCGTCGGGGTCCAGCAGCGCGTACCGGACCGGCATCTCCAGCAGCGG
>NZ_JBEYYT010000906.1:0-1338 GCF_040645715.1 Spirillospora sp. NPDC046719
CGCGGCGCTGGCCCCCGCCCGGCGCGGCGCCGCGCGGACCGCCGCCGGGCTGCTCGTTCTCGCGGGCGCCGCCGTGCTGACGGCCGTCCTCGCGGGCCTGCACACCGAGGCCGCGGCGAGCCCCGTCACGATGCTGACCGCGCTCGCCTGGACGGTCGCGGTCGCGCTGCTCGGCCCCGTCATCGCCCGCGCGGCCGTCGCGGTGCTCGCCGTCCCGCTGCGCGCGTTCCCGGTCGGCGGGCACCTCGCCGCCGCGAACCTCGGCGCGGGCGCGCGGCGCCTCGCGTCCGTGATCACGCCGCTGACCCTGATGACCGGGCTCACCGCGACGATCCTGTTCGCGCAGACCACCACCGGCCACGCCGCGGTCCGCCAGGCCACCGGTGGCACCCTCGCCGCGCACGTCGCCGGCCCGAAGATCCCGCACGGCGACGCGGAGCGGATCCGCCGCGCGCCCGGCGTCACCGCCGTGACCGAGGTCGTGCGCAGCACCGTCCGGGTCGGGCTGGAGAACTACGGCGTCCAGGGCGTCACCACCGCCGGGCTCGACAAGACCCTCGACCTCGACGTCCGCAAGGGCGACATCAAGGCCCTGGACGCCTCGTCCGTCGCGGTCAGCACGACCGCGGCGTCCCGGCTGCACGTCGCCCCCGGCGACACGCTCCGCCTCACGCTCGGCGACGGCACGCCCGCCGCGCTGAAGGTCGTCGCCGTGTACGGGCGCGGGCTCGGCTTCGGCGACCTCACCGTGTCCCACGACCTCCTCGCCGCGCACGTGGACGACCCGCGCGGCACCGTCCTCATCGCGGGCACGCCGCCGAAGGGCGTCCCGACCGTCAGCGCCGCGTCCCTCGCCGAGGACACGGCCTCCGCGAACGCCGAGGTCAACTACATCGCGATGGGCCTGATCATCGCGTTCACGGCGATCGCCGTCGTCAACACGCTGGCGATGTCGACCGCCGACCGGGCCCGCGAGCTCGCCGTGCTGCGGCTCTCCGGCGCCACCCGCCGGCAGATCATGCGGATGCTCGGCGGGGAGACCCTCGCGGTCGTGCTGATCGCCGGTGTGCTCGGCACCGCGATCGCGCTCGCGACGCTCACCGCGTTCGGGCGCGGCATGACCGGCGGCGGGCCGTCCGTCCCGCCGCTGGCGCACCTCGGCGTCATCGCCTGGGGCGCGCTCCTCGCGGCGGCGGCCACGGCGCTGCCCGCCCGCCTCGCGATGCGGGCCCGCCCCGCCGACGCCGTCGGCGCGCGCGAGTGACCTCAGGCCGGTCCCCACACCCGGGCCGGTCATGAACGCCACCGGGCGGCGGTCGCGGGGGGGCGGGGCCCCCG
>NZ_JBEYYT010000907.1:0-1325 GCF_040645715.1 Spirillospora sp. NPDC046719
GGCGGGGGCGCCCCCCCCGGCCCCCCCCCCCCCGGCCCCCCGGCCCGCGCCATCGCCGGGGCCCGGGCCGCCGTCCCGGACCGGCCGCCGGCCCGGCACGGCGCGCGCCCGCGTCCCCGATCATGTCGGCGGCCCCCCGTACGCTTGCCCCCATGGTCAGGCAGCCCAGCATCAACGCCCAGAACCGCGCGCCGCTGTCGATCGAGCGGATCACCGAGGCGGCCCTGCAGATCGTCGACGGCCAGGGACTCGGCCGCCTCACCATGCGCCGCCTCGGCGACGCCCTCGAGGTCGAGGCCATGGCGATCTACCACCACCTCCCCCGCGGCAAGGAGCAGCTCCTCGACGGCCTCGTCGCGCACGTCGCCGCCGCCCCCGCCGACACCGGGGCCGCGGACGCCGCGTCCTGGCGGGGCGTCCTGCGCGCCTGGGCCGGCGACTACCGCTCCCGGCTCCTCGCCCACGCGGGCGTGCTCCCGCTCGTCGTCACCCGCCGCAACCCGGCCGCGCTCGCCGCGACCGTCGCGTCCCTGCGGGAGGTGATGCGGCAGGGCGGCGTGCGCGAGGACTCCGCCGCGGTCGCCGCGCACACACTGCTCGGCTACGTGATCGGGCACGCCGCCCTGGAGGTCCGCGGGACGGCGGAGGACGGCGCCGACCGCGCCGTCGACTGGGACGCCCGCTTCGCCGCCGGCCTCGACCTCGTCCTCGCCGGCGCCGGGTAGCCGACCGGGCGGCGGAGCCGGGCAGCGTGCGGGGCTCAGTCCCCGTGCGGGGCTCAGTCCCCGTGCGGGGCTCAGTCCTCGACGACCAGCACCTCGAGGTGCCGGGGGCCGTGCATGCCCTCCGCGCCCGCCATGTCCGCGGCGTACGCGGCCGACGGGCCGCTGATCCAGGTGAGCGGGCGGGCCGGGTCGAGCCGCTCGACCGCCTCCGGGACCGTCCCCACGATCTGCTCGGCCTGCACGACGCACAGGTGGTAGGCGGGCAGCAGGGTGAGGGCGCGGCGGCCCTGCGTCGGGCCGCCGTCCAGCACGACGGTCCCGGTCCGGGCGATCGCGACGGCGCACCCGGTGACGACGCCGTCCGCGGCGGCGAGGGCGTCCACGTCGATCACCGGCCGGTCCGCCATCGCGCGCACCCCGTCCAGCTCCGCGAGCCAGCCGAACGGCAGGTCCGCCGGGACGACGATCTGCTTGGCCTCGCGTCCCCACAGCGCGGCGGCGACCGCGGTGGCCAGCTCGTCGGCGCCGACGTGCCGCACCGCCGCCCGGTTCTCCGCGAGCCGCTCGCCGAACAGCGCCGGCACGTCCGCGCCGGTCGCC
>NZ_JBEYYT010000908.1:0-1304 GCF_040645715.1 Spirillospora sp. NPDC046719
GCCGCCGAGCAGCAGCGCGGCCGGCGGCGCCGACACCGCGCAGCGCGCCGACACCTCCACCGGGGCGCCGTCCGCGTCGAGCAGTTCCGCCTCCGGCGCCGCGGCCGGCACCACGGCGGGCGCGGGCGCGGTCAGCCGGCCCGGCCACGGCCCGTCCGGCAGGTTCGCCGGCGGCAGGTCGCCGACCGGCACCCGGACGACCTGCTCGCCCGGCCCCCGCCCGCCCGCGAGCACCGGACGGGTGATCGCGCCGTGCCCGAGCAGCCCCTGGATCCGGTCGGCGGCGCGGGCGATGCGGTCGGTGACGGCGGTCCGGCCCCACAGCGCCTCCTGCCGCCCGCCGTCCGGGACGAGCTGGTCGGGCGTCAGCTCCAGCCAGGTCACACCGCCCCACACGGCCTCCTCCCCGGCGGGCGCCTCGATGCCCTCGGGGTCGGTGCCCGTCGCCGGGCGGCCGTCCCGCCACGCCGACAGCTGCCACCGCACCCGCTCGGCGACCGCGAGCGCCGACAGCCGCCCGTCGTGCCGCCACAGCCGCCGCAGGACGTGCCCGTCGGCGAACCCGGCCTCGACCTCCAGCCGCACGCACGCCAGGCCGCCCGCCGCGAGCCCCTCGTGCAGCTCGCCGGCCAGCCGCTTCGCCGTGAACACGACCTGCTCGGCGTGCTCGGCGGGCGGATCGAACGCCGCGCGGACCGACAGGTCCGCCGCCGCGCGGACCGGCGCGATCGGGCGCGGCTCCTCGCCCCGCGCCAGCCGGTGCGCGAGCGCCCCGTCGGCGCCGAACCGCCCCGCGACGTGCCCGGACGGCAGCTCCGCGAACGCGCCGAGCGTCCTGATGCCGAGGCGCGCCAGCAGGTCGGCGAGCTCCGGGCGGTCCAGCACCGACAGCGGGTACGGCGCGAGGAACGCCGCCGCGCCGCCCTCCGGCACGACCACGCCGCCCTGCCCGGCGCGCGCGGCCAGCTCGGCGGCGAACAGGCCGTCCGCGATCCCGGATCCGCAGTCGTGCCCGGCCTCGACGACCGTGTCCTGCACCAGGACCCGCAGCGCCTCCTCGCCGCCGTAGAACCGCGCCGGGCCGCGCGCCGCGATCGCGCACAGTCCCGGCCGGACCACCTCGACCCGCGGCGCCAGCTCCGCGACCGCCTCCACGACCGCCTCGAAGAGCCGCCCTTCGGCGTCGGTGTCGCGCTCCCGCACCACCAGGTTCGAGCTGCAGGTACCGGCAGCCGAGGGCGGCGATCCGCCGGACCTGCTCGGCGTACGCGGCGGCCAGGTCGGACCAGAACTCCTCGACGTCC
>NZ_JBEYYT010000909.1:0-1302 GCF_040645715.1 Spirillospora sp. NPDC046719
CGGGGGGGGGGCCCCCCCCGGCCCGGGCGCCCGCCGGGGGCCCCCCCCCCCCCCCGCCCCCGCCCCCCGCCGCCGTCCAGGACGGGCGGGCCGTCCAGGACGGGCGCGGCGGGCACGGGCACGACGGGCACGGGCACGGGAAGCACGGGCAGGCCACCGCACCGGAGCGGGTGCTCACGAACAGCGCGCTCGTCCGCGCGTCCAGGGAACTGGTGGAGTCGGCCCGGCGGCACGGGAACCAGCGCGTGACGATGGTGATCATGGAGCGGGCGGGCACCATCCGGCTGGTGGTCCGGACGCGCAAGTCGGGCCCGCAGACCTACGTGTCGGCCAAGGCCAAGGCGTACACGGCGGTGGCGTTCGGGCAGCCCACGAGCGCCCTGGCCGGGAACGAGACGATCAAGCAGATCCCGGGCACGCTCACGCTGCCCGGCGGCGTCCCCGTCCTCTACAAGGGCTTCCCGATCGCGGGCATCGGCGTGGGCGGCGCACCGGACGGGCGGATCGACGAGGCGATCGCCAACGACGTGCTGGCGGCCATCGGCCGCTGACCGCGGGGCGGGGCGGGGCCGGCGGCGGCAGACTCGGCGGTAACGCGTTCGCTTCCCCGAGCCAAGTGGGGGTGAAGCGGCGAGAGGGAGTGAGCGCATGGCCGGATCCGACGACGGCCTCGCCCGCGTGGGACGCGACCCAGCGGCGTTCGAGGAGTTCTACCGGCGGTACGTCGAGGCGGTGGGCCGGTTCGTGGCCCGCCGGGTCGACGACCCACACACCGCCGCCGACCTGACCGCCGAGGTGTTCCTCGCGGTCATCGAGTCGGCGCACACCTACCGGCCCGCGGCGGGCTCGGAGGTCGGCTGGCTGTTCGGGGTGGCCCGCAACGTGGTCGCGGCCGAGCGGCGCCGCGCCGCCCGGGAGCGCCGCACGACGGGCCGGGAGGCGGGACGGCGGCGGCTGGAGGCCGACGACATCGCGGCGCTGGTGGAGCGCATCGACGCCGAGGCGGCGGGCCGCCGCACCCACCAGGCGCTGGACGCGCTGCCGGAGGGCGTGCGCGCGGTGCTGGAACTGATCGCGGTGGACGGGCTGACGGTGACCGAGGCCGCGGCGGCGCTCGGCATCCGGCCGGTGACCGCGCGGGTGCGGCTGCACCGGGCGCGGCGGGCGCTGCGCGACCTGGTGCCGGAGGCGGGCAGGGCGCTCGCGTACGCGAAGGAGGGCGCATGAACGGGTACGAGGAGCGGATCCTGTCGGAGCTGAAGGCCGTGGTCGCCGAGCGCGCCGCGGCGCGGGGGGGGGGTC
>NZ_JBEYYT010000910.1:0-1301 GCF_040645715.1 Spirillospora sp. NPDC046719
CGTCGCCGCCGCACGCGGCGACCAGCGCCAGCCGGTGCCGCTGCCGCCGCACGCCCACCGCGAACGCGGGGCCGGCGAGCAGCACGACCTCCAGCACGACCACGGCGACGGCCATCGCGACGACGGCGACGCCGGTGCCGTCCGGGCCGGCGGCCGGAACGGACTCCTCGCGAGCCCGCGCGGGCGGGTCCGACACGACCGCCCGGGAGAGCACGGTGATCCCGCTCTGGTTGAGCGCGGTCACCTCGTCCCAGGTCACCGGGCCGGCCCCGGCGACCAGCCATTGCGGGCGCGGCGTCGTCAGGCCCGGCACCGCGCCGGGCAGGGTGAGCGCGAGGGCCCGGCGGGGCTCGCGCGGGTCCCGCACGTGCCCTACCACCCGCGCGGCCGTCCCCGCCCGGTCGATCGGCCCGGCCGCGCCGACCGGGAAGCCGAGCGAGGGGGCGAGCGCCACCTCGCCGGGCTTCGCGGGCGCCCGGCCGCCGGTGATGTCGAGCATGCCGCGGGTCATGGGGTCGCGCAGGTCGAGGCCGATGTGGTCGGCGCCGCGGTAGCCGCGGGCGGTCCGCAGCGCGATCCGGCCGCCGGTCTCCAGCGGCCGGACGCGCGCGGACGGCCCGAACGCCGCCGCGACCCGCCGGGTGATCTCCGGGGTGGTCCAGGGCCGCTCGGCGTCGCCGCCGCCGGACGCCCGCGGTTTGATGATCCCCTGGTCGTCGGCCGTCTGCCCGACCGGCGCGTGCCCGGCGCCGGTGAGCCGGGCGTCCGCGGCGCCGATCTCGTACGGCAGCGACTCGCGCGCCGACCAGGCGCTGGTCTCGAAGAGGACGGCCAGCGCGACGATCACCGTCACGGGGAGGCCGATCATGCAGATGACGAGGGCGGTGCGGCCCTTGGCGCGCAGCGCGTCCCGGCGGGCGAGCCGCAGCGCGGCGCCGTAGGCGCTCACCCGGCCTCCAGGAGGGACTCGGGTCCGGTGCGGCCCGGCGTGGAGTCGACCATCCGGCCGTCCCGCAGGAACACGACGCGGTCGGCCCACGCGGCGTGCCGCGACTCGTGCGTGACCATCAGGCAGGCGGCGCCCTCGTCGCAGCGGGCCCGCAGCGCGCGCATGATCTCCTCGCCGGCGTGGCTGTCGAGGGCGCCGGTCGGCTCGTCGGCGAGCAGGAGCCGGCGGTCGCCGACGAGCGCGCGGGCGATCGCGACGCGCTGCTGCTGGCCGCCCCACTGCTCGCGGGGGAACCGTACGCCCCGGACGCTGTCGCCGACCGCGGCGAGCGCCCGGTGCGCCTCGCGCCGGG
>NZ_JBEYYT010000911.1:0-1297 GCF_040645715.1 Spirillospora sp. NPDC046719
CCTCGCTGGCCGTCGCGCCCGGCGCCGCCAACCGCGGCGCCGCCACCCTGCTGGTGTCGACCTCGCCCGCCACCTTCGTCGGCGGCGTCGACCCCGAGCGCGGCCTGCTGAACGTCCACCGCCTCGGCCGCGACCCGTCCGCCTTCGAGCGGCGGCTGCGCGACACCGGCCTCGTCCAGGACCCGCGCCGCGTCCCCCACCGCCCCGACGAACCCGGCACCCCCAGCGCACCGGACGGCCCGCAAGAGCCGGGCGGGCCGGGCGGGCACGGTCCCGGGGAGGCGCGATGAGCATCGCCGTCCCCGCCCTGGTGCTGCTGGCCGGCGCCGTGCTGCCCGCGCTGCTGACCACCCTGCGCGGACGCCCCGTCGACCGGCTCGCCGGCCTCATCGTCACCGGCCCCCTGGTCACCCTCGTGCTGGCGCTGCTCACCTCCGCCTACGGGCGCCCCGCCTACCTCGACGTCGCCCTCGTCCTGGCCCTGCTGTCGTTCGCCGGGGCGCTGGTGTTCGCCCGCTTCTTCAGCCGGACCCTGTGACAGGACGGAGCGACCGTGACCGGGACACCACCGCGATGACCCTCCTCGCCGACACCCTCACCTGGGCCGGCACCGCCGTCTGCGTCCTGGCCGGGCTGCGGCTGGCCCGCACGCCCGGCGCCGCCGGCCGCCTGCACGCCGTCGCGCCCGTCACCGCGCTCGGCGCTCCGCTGCTGCTGGCCGGCCTGGCCCTGCACCCCTGGTCGTCCTGGCACGACGTCGTCAAGATCATCGTGATCGGGGTGCTGCTCGCCGCGACCGGCCCCGCGACCGTCGTCACCGCCGGCCAGGCCGTCGCCCGCGCCGACAGGGCCGACAGGGCCGACCACCGCCGCCCCGGCCCGCGGAACGCGAACGGGCGCAGCAGCGGCGGCCCGGGAACGGAGGAATCGTGAGCGACCCGTTCTCCGGCGCCCTCGCCGACGCGCTGATCCTCACCGCGCTCGCCCTGACCGTCCTCATGGCGACCGCCGTCGTGCTGACCCGCAACCCCGCCCGCCAGGCCATCGTCCTGTCCGGATACGGGATGGTCCTCGGCGTGCTGTTCCTGATCCTGCAGGCCCCCGACGTCGCCATGTCCCAGATCGGCGTCGGCACCGTCGTCGTCCCCCTCATCGTCGTGCTCGCCCTGCACGCCACCCGCCGCCACCGCGAGGGCGGCGACACCGGCGAGGAGGACCGCCGCCCCGACCGCGACGGCCCCGACCGCGAGGGCGACGGCGACGGGACCGGCACGGCATCGGGCACGGCGTCCGGCAC
>NZ_JBEYYT010000912.1:0-1297 GCF_040645715.1 Spirillospora sp. NPDC046719
GGTCGATCTCCGATTCGTAGGAGTCGCCCAGGCGCAGTTCCAGCCGCGTGCCGAACACGTCCCGGATCCCCAATGGATTGAAACAGTATTTCCAATTGAATCACTACCCAATATCTCAGTACTAAACTGAACGAGTGGCCGGCAGTAATAAGCTAGTTGGTCATAAGTCTTTTGTAAAAGTTCGCTTGCACCTTCCACATCATCAAAGACAACAACCGTTTTACGTGGTAACATTTTTCCATTTGATGGAATACCATATTCTTTCGTCATTTCTGGATATTCAATCCAATTTTGACCTTTAGGTTTATCAAGGGGCTTTCCATTAGACTTTTTCCATTCAACATCTGAAAATTCAATTCTTCGCCCATAACCGTCCCCAACTTCTTCACCCTTCCCACGTCCAATTAGGGCAGTGACAATATTTGTGCGGTCTTGTTGGTGAACAATTTTCAGAACTTCCTCACCATATTCAAATCGTTTATTGGTTATTTTTCCAATTTGGTTATAGCAGTTAATGATTTTTTTAGTAATCTTATTTCCTGTAATTTCAATTGAAAAGGTAAACTCTGCACCTAACTCTTGTAGAGCTTTTAGAGCTTCACGCATGGAAGTATAGTAGAAGGTGCTGGAAACTGTTTTAATTGGTTCACAGATACCCAATACCCAGTCACAACCTGAATCAGATAAAAGCTGATTAATCACATAAGAAAAAGACCTATTTTTAGGTCTTATATCTTTAATGATAAAATTGTCCAGTTCGTCGACTGCAAAATTTATCGCTTCAAATGAAAGCAGATTATCTTCGTCTTTTGCGGTTAAAATTCGATATAAAGAAAATTCTTGTTCTTTCGTATCATTAACTGCAATATAGCTGGCATCTTTAATTGTTTCATCAAAAGGTAAAGAAACTGAAAGTGTGTCATTCATTAGTTCAGAAGCGTTAGTTGTGATTTCTTTTGTCTGAACACATTCTATGAATTCATCGGAATCATAACTTTTGATAACTTGTTGCATCTTATCTAAAAGTAAGATATTACTCACTAAAGCACCGCCTTTCTATATTGAATCGTTAACTCATAGTTTGAACTTGAAAAATCTGTTCCAGTTGTCAATCTGATATTTTTAAAATCAGAGTCAAGGTCTAAGAGGTTGTTATTTACTTTTCCATTAATAAAAGTATTGCCAGATTGAAAATCAAATTCCAATAGGTCGCCTTTTTTAGCCTGTGATGATTTCAAGCGATAAATTCCATTACATGGACTACTACTTGGACGAGCGGTAAGGGCGCCGACTAGTC
>NZ_JBEYYT010000913.1:0-1283 GCF_040645715.1 Spirillospora sp. NPDC046719
CCCGTGCCGGCTCGGGGGCCGCGCCGGCACGGGTCCTGGGGTGGGGCGGGGGGCTGGGACGTTCCGTCAGGACGAGTGCTGCAGGTCGTCGCGGAGCGTCGGCTCGGCGCGCACGACGGTGTCGGTCGCCGAGTCGGGAATGTAGTCGACGACGAACGCGTACGGTTCCAGCACCTCCTCGGGGACCTCGCCGGACTCGCCGAACGCGGCGATCTCCCCCCAGCAGGGGGCGCCGAGCGAGCCGCTGCGGTGCCGGACCGACAGGCCCGCGCACAGGTTGGCGAACTTCAGCCGCTCGTTCAGGGGGAGCCCGGCGAGGGTGCCGAACAGGAACCCGGCGCCGAACACGTCGCCCGCTCCGGTGGCGTCCAGCGCCCGGACCGGCAGCGCGTCGGTCTCGGCGACCTCGCCGCTGCGCGAGTCGATCGCGATCGCGCCGGCGCCGCCGCGCTTGACCACGACCACCGGGACGCGCTCCGACAGGGCGCGGGCGGCGGCCTCGGGCGAGGCGGTGCGGGTGTAGGCCATCGCCTCGACCGCGTTGGGCAGGAACACGTCGACGTGCTCCAGCCGGTCCAGCACCTCGCTGGACCAGGTCTCGGTGGCGTCCCAGCCCAGGTCGGCGAAGACCGTGGTGCCGGCGGCGCGCATGTCCCGCGCCCACGCGGGCACCGGCCGCTCGATGTCGATGAAGCAGGCCCGCGCCGACGGCGGCGCCGACCCGAGCACCTCCTCGTAGGGGCCGTCGGCGGAGCCGATGTCCGGGACGGGCTTGGCGTAGGTGACCATGCTCCGGTCGGAGTCGTAGGCCAGCGACACCGTGACCGGCGTGGGCCAGGTGGGGACGCGGCGGGAGTGGCCGAGGTCCACGCCCTCCTGCTCGGCGAGGGTCCGCCACAGGTAGGCGCCGAACAGGTCGTCGCCGAACGGGGCGGCGAGCCCGACGCGCAGCCCGAGCCGGCTCATCGCCACCGCGATGTTGGCGATGCCGCCGGGCGCCGAGCCGAGCCCGTCGGTGAACAGCTCGGTGCCGGGCGGCGGCAGGCCGGGCAGCCCGGTGAAGATCATGTCCATGAAGACCTGGCCGGACAGGAACACGTCCAGGTCGGGCGCCGGCCCCTCGGCGCCGTCCGCGCGCTCCGCCAGCAGCCGCTCGGTCACCGCGCCGCGCTCGGCGCACGGGTCGGCCAGCGAGGGCTCGGGCGGGCGGCCGGGGGGGCCCGGCGGGGGGCGCCGCGGGGGGGGCGGGGGGCGCGGCGCGCCGCGCGGCGCCGGGCGCCGCC
>NZ_JBEYYT010000914.1:0-1269 GCF_040645715.1 Spirillospora sp. NPDC046719
GGCCGATCGCGGCCCGCCCGTCCGGGGCCGCCCGCCAGGTCGTCCGCCTGGCGGCCCGCACGTCCCTTCCGGCGGCGCTGGTGACCGAGATGCTCGCCGACCACCTCACAGGCCGCTGAGCACGCCGCTGTCGCTCATGGGCGGGCGCGGGTCAGGGCGCGAGCGCGGGGTCAGGGGGCGAGGCGTCCGGCGAGGGCGAACAGCAGGTCCTCCCGGCCCGGGCTCGTCACCAGCTGCAGTCCGACGGGGAGCCCGCCGGCCGTCCCGGCGGGGACGCTCAGCGCGGGCAGCCCGAGGACGTTCCACGGGCACGTCAGGCTCAGCAGGGCCGGCTGCACCCGGCCCAGCGCGCACTCCGCCCGCCCGATCTCCGGCGCCGTGATCGGGACGGTCGGCAGCGCGAGCACGTCGTGGCGGCTCAGCAGCCCGGCGGCCTCCTCCATGAACCGCGCCCGCTCGCGCGACGCCCGGACGTACCGCCAGCCGGGCGTCTCCCCGGCGCGGCGCAGGCGGTCGAGGGTGGCCGGCTGGTACAGCTCGGGCGCGTCCGCGACGCGTTCGGCGTGCACCTCGTACGCCTCGCTGTCCTGGATCGCGGCGAAGACGCGGCGCAGTTCCCGCAGCTCGACGCGTTCGGCGGGCGCGTCCGGGAGCAGCCCGCGCACGACCTGCGCCACCTCGTCCGCGACCGGGGCGCCCTCGACCCACGCCACCCGGAGCCCCTCATGCCGGGGCTGGACGTCCTCGGGCCGCCCCGTCAGCACCCGGTAGGCCGTCCGGCAGTCGGCGGCCGTGGCGGCGAGCACGCCGACGTGGTCGAACGAGACCGACAGCGGGAAGACGCCCTCGGTCGGGACCGCGCCGTAGGCGGGCTTGAACCCGGCGACGCCGCAGAACGCCGCGGGGATCCGGACCGACCCGCCCGTGTCCGTGCCGAGGGCGAGCGGGACCATGCCCGCGGCGACCGCGACCGCGCTGCCGCCGCTGGACCCGCCGGAGATCCGGGACGGGTCGTGCGGGTTGCGGGACGGGCCGTTCACGGCGGTGTCGCCGCTCGCGCCGTAGGCGAACTCGTGCGTGGTGGTCTTCCCCACGATCACCGCGCCCGCCGCGCGGAGGCGCGCGACGCAGGCCGCGTCGCGGTCGGCGACGTACCCGTCGAAGTGCGCCGAGCCCATCCCGGTCGGCAGCCCGGCGACGTCGATGATGTCCTTGACCGCGACGGGGACGCCGTGCAGCGGGCCGCGGTCGCGCCCGGCGGCGAGCTCC
>NZ_JBEYYT010000915.1:0-1265 GCF_040645715.1 Spirillospora sp. NPDC046719
TCACCGTCGCGCTGCTGCTCGCCGCCGCCGTCGCCCGCGACGCCGGCAACGCGCTGCAGGCCTGCGCCGACCACATCGTGGACGGGCTCGTCTTCGCCGTCCGCGCGATGGGGGTCGTCATCCCGATCGCCGGGTTCTTCTTCATCGGCAACGCCGACTTCGCCGGCAAGATCATGAGCCTGGGCGACGGCGCGAAGGCGCCCGGCTTCCTGTTCGAGTCCGTCACCCACCTGGAGGGCGCCATCCCCGACAGCCGCTACGTCGTGGGCTTCGGCGTCCTGATCATCGGCATGATCACCGGGCTGGACGGGTCGGGCTTCGCGGGGCTGCCGCTCACCGGCTCGCTCGCCGGCACGCTCGGCCCGACGTCCGGCGTCGACCCGGCGCTGCTCGCCGCGATCGGCCAGATGGGCTGCGTGTGGTCCGGCGGCGGCGTGCTGATCGCCTGGTCGTCGCTGCTGGCGGTCGCCGGGTTCGCCCGCGTGCCGGTGATGGAGCTCGTCCGGAGATCGTTCGTGCCGGTCGTGGTGGGGCTCGTGGTCGCCACCGTGGCCGGATTGATCATCTACTGACGCGCCCGCCCGCGCGACGTCCCTCCCCCTCGTGTAAGGAGCAAGGTGACCACCTCGTCCGACCTGTCCACGGCCGCCGCGTCCGGTACCCCCGGCGCGGCGGCCCCGGGCCGGCCCGCCCTCTCCCCCGTCCGGCTGCGCGGCGTGCTGCTGGTGCTGCTCACGTTCGGCGCCGGGGCGACCGACATCGTCGGCTTCCTCGGCATGGAGAAGGTCTTCACCGCCAACATGACCGGCAACATCGTGCTGTTCGGCCTCGCGGCGGGCGAGGCGCACGGCGTCGACCTGGCCCGCTGCGGGATCGCCACGCTGGCGTTCGCGCTCGGCCTGTACGCAGGGTTCCGCGTCGCCGGGCGCACCGACCCCGAGCACGTGTGGCCGGCCCGCGTCACGGGCGTCCTGTGCGTCGTCCTCGCCCTGCAGACGGTGTTCCTCGCCGGATGGGCGCTCGCCGGCGCCGAACCGCACGGCACCGGGCTGCTCGCGCTGATCGCGCTGTCGTCCACCGCGATGGGCGCGCAGACGGCGGCCGCGCGCAGCATGGCCGCCGACGGCGTCACCACCACGTTCGTCACCGGCACGCTCACCTCGATCATGGGCGGGCTGACCGCCGGGCAGACCGCCGCGGCGGGGCTGCGGACGTCGGTGATCCTCGCGCTCGCCGCGGGCGCGGCCGTCGCCGGGGCGCTGATG
>NZ_JBEYYT010000916.1:0-1260 GCF_040645715.1 Spirillospora sp. NPDC046719
GGCCTGCTGCCGGTCCCGGCGTCCCGGTCGATGATCGGATCGAGGAATGCGGCGGCCCGCCCACCGTTTTTCTCCGGGTGCCGCATGTATTCACCGTCCTGAGCTGGAGAGGCCAATCCGCAGAGCCGTTGTATCACGGCGAATTTCGTCCGACAAGATCGCCGGGGACCCTTTTCATTTCTCCGGTCTTTGCTTACTCTCGGGCTGTCACGGCGCAAGATCGCGCCGTGCGGATCGGCGCCGCGCGGTCCGCCCGCCCCGAGAACCGGGACGGTGCGGGGCGCGCGTGATGGGAGCTCCCGTGCTGGACTACCTCATCGACGACCCCGCCCTGCGCGAGCGCGGGCCGGGCGAGGAGCTGGCGGTCGCGGTGGCCCGGGCGGCCGGCGGCGACGCCGCGGTCCGCGTCCGCAGGCCGCTGACCACGCTGTTCCCGCTGGCCTCGACGCGGCCCCGGCCGACCGTCCGGGAGCAGACGAAGGGCGGCACCGTCACCGGCGGGCCGCTGCGGTACGTGCGCGAGCTGCCCGCCGAGGGCGGCGGCGCGAGCGGGACCGCCTACCGGGCGACGCCCGAGGCGGTGTTCCGCGCCGCGGCCGCCAAGGCCGAGCTGACGGAGATCTCGGTGGCCGTCCCGGTGCCGGCCGAGCTGACCCGCGACCCCGCGCTGCTGGCGCGGTTCGTCGAGCACCGCGTAATCGTCCGGCTGTGCACGGTAGAGAACGAGGTGCTGCTGCACGGCAGCGGGGACGGCGCGATCACCGGCCTGCTGAACCTCGACGGCCTGCGCCGGCTGGACGCCTCCGGCCGGCCGGAGGCGCCGGGCCGGATCGACGGCGGCGCCCTGGAGGCGCTGATGGCGGCGTGCGCCGAGGTGGAGGAGACCGGCGGGTCGTGCGACGGCCTGGTCATGCACCCGGCGCTGTACTGGCGGCTCGTCGGCGCGGGCGCGCTGCCCGCGCTGGACTCGGCGGGCCTGCGGATCACCCGGACCCGCATGATCGCGCGGGACCGGGTGCTGCTCGGCGACTTCCGCGCGGGCGTGACGCTGCTGGACGGCGAGGAGTCGGCGCTGGCGCTGCGGGTGCGCGGCGACGCGGCGACGATCACCGCGTCGATGCCGCTCGGGCTGGCGGTGCACCTCCCCCAGCACTTCGTCCTGCTGAGCCTGTGACCTGCGCGCCGGCGCGCCCGGGAGGCGCGGCGGCGGGCCCCCCCCCTCCGCGGGGCCCCCGAACGCCCCGCCCCCGGCCGCCCCGA
>NZ_JBEYYT010000917.1:0-1254 GCF_040645715.1 Spirillospora sp. NPDC046719
CCCCGTCCCGCACGGACACCCCGGGCGGCGGGCTGCGCTGGGGACCGCTCGACGCGGCCGCGCAGGAGCACGGGCTGGCGGTGACCGGCGCCGACGCGCCCCAGGTCGGCGTCGCCGGCACGGCGCTCGGCGGCGGGTTCGGCTGGCTGCACCGGCTGTACGGGCTGACCTGCGACAACCTGGTCGAGGCCGAGGTGGTCACGGCGGACGGCGCGACGCACCGGGTCGACGCGGGCAGCGAGCCGGAGCTGTTCTGGGCGCTGCGCGGCGGCGGGGGGAACTTCGGTGCGGTGACGCGGACGCGGTTCGCGCTGCATCCCCTGCGCGAGCTGACCGGCGGCGTGCTCATCCATCCGATCGAGCGCGGGGCGCGGGTGCTGCGCCGCTACCAGGAGGTCGCCGACGCGGCGCCCGGGCGGCTCGCGGTCCGGCTGACGCTGATGGCCGCGCCGCCCGCGCCCTTCGTCCCCGAGCCGGTGCGCGGCCGTCCCATCGTGATGGTCGGCGTCGCCGCGTTCGCCCCGGCGGACGAGGCGGAGCGGATGCTGCGCCCCCTGCGCGAGTTCGGGCCGCCGGTCGCCGACGCCGTCCGGCCGATGTCCTACCTCCAGCTGCAGCAGCCGCCGAACCGCTTCCCCGAAAGGCAGCGCGCCCACGGCGCGAGCCACTTCCTGGGCCGGCTCGACGACGCCGCCATCGACGGGCTGCTGGCCGCCGCCGCGGACGCCCCCGGACGCCTCGCCATGCTGCAGATCCAGCAGCTCGGCGGCGCCATCGCCGAGACGCCGCCCGAGGCCACCCCGTTCGGCTTCCGCGACGCGGCCCACCTCGTGGCCGTCAACGCCCTGGCCGAACGCGACGACGCGACCGCCGGCCTCGCCGCCTGGAGCGCGAAGGCGTCGGCGGCGATCCGCCCCCACGCGACCGGCGGCCCCTACGTCAACTTCGTCTCCGCGGACGAGCCCGCGACGTACGTGCCGGGCGCGTACGCCCCGGACGCCTACGCGCGGCTCACCGCGGTCAAGAAGGCGTACGACCCGGACAACCTGTTCCGATTCAACGCCAACATCGCCCCCTCGGCGGCCCCGTCCGCGCCGCGACCCCAGGAGTAGACACATGGACCAGGACGCACCAGCCCGGGACGCCTTCCGCCTCGACGACAGGGTCGCGGTGGTCACCGGCGCCGGGCGCGGCATCGGCGCCGCGACCGCGGTCGAGCTGGCCCGCGCGGGCGCCGACGTGGTGATCGCGGCG
>NZ_JBEYYT010000918.1:0-1238 GCF_040645715.1 Spirillospora sp. NPDC046719
GCCGCGGCCGCCCTGCCCTGGGCGAGCCCCGCGCCCGCGGCCGGCGTCCGCGTCGACGGGTCCAGCGGATCGGCGCCGAACGCCGCCGTCGACGCCTCGTCCGGACGGATCACCTCGACCCGCCCGCCCGCGGCCTTCACCGCGCCGATCTCGTCGTCCAGGGACGGGTCGTCCATCGGCGCGAGCAGCAGGACCCGCTCGTACCCGGCGGCCAGGGCGAGGTTGTTCGCCGAGTGCACCCCGCCGTCCACGTACCGGACGCCGCCGATCGTCACCGGCGGCCAGATCATCGGGACGGCGCAGCTCGCCGCGATCGCGTCCACCAGCCCGACGCCCGAGTCACGGTCCAGCACCCGCAGCTCGCCCGTCAGCGCGTTCACGGCGGTCACCAGCAACTTCCGCGCGGGCCACTCGTGGGACGGCAGCCGCTCCTCGATCACCGCGCGCCTCTCGGCCTCCGTCACGGTCTCGGCCGCCAGCGCCCGCGCACCGAGCCCCCGCCGCACCGCCGCCGCATCGCCCTCGTTCTCGTTCGCGAGCTGCATCCAGGTCTCCATGACCGTGCTCACCGACACCCCGGTCGGCACCAGCTCGCGGTTCTGCAACGCCGGGTCCTCCTGCCGCGCGTACAGCTCCTTCAACGGCCGCCCGCTCGCGACCTGCGCCGCCACCGCGGAGCCCGCCGACGTGCCGACCAGCAGGTCGGCTCCGGTCACGTCCGCTCCCTCCTCGGCGAGCCCGAACAGCAGCCCGTTCAGCCAGGCGATGCCCGCGACCCCGCCTCCGCCCAGCACCAGGGCGCGCTCATTGTCGGTCATGTCCGTCCTCTCATTGGGTGATCGCTAGAGCGTAGGGAGGGCGGCGGACATTCCGGCGACGGCCCCGTCCCGCTCGCCCCGCGCGCATCGACCCTGCTCAGCGCGCAGAACCCGGGAGGCGGGCGTCCCCGCACCGGCGCTGGAGCGTGTCGATTTGACGAGGCTCCGCGGACCACGTAAGTTAACCCCTCGTCCCCCTCACGGATGCAGGACGCCCTCTTGGCGGCCGGCCGACGGGGAAACCACCACTCAGCAGCCGACGCGGCTTCGCCGTGTCAGCCGTGCGGTGATGGCATCGGTAAGGGCCGATTTTGCAAATCGCGCTGGATCTGATGAAATGGCAACACCGCCCGGAAGGGACGCGCATGCGGACCGGAAAGGCAATCGGAAAAGCCCGGAAATTGACACTCCGAGCGGATC
>NZ_JBEYYT010000919.1:0-1238 GCF_040645715.1 Spirillospora sp. NPDC046719
AGACCCATTGAACGCCAATACAGGCACCGTTGATTATTCTTTTAAAGTTCGTAAATACAAGCACGGTGTCCGCTTTGAGGGCGAAAAAGAGGGCGGAGAAATCAGCTTATTTGATGAGGTAGCGAAATGATAGAACACCACCAAGGCTACACGGCTATAAAACGGTACGGACGGAATAGTTTTAGACAAGCAGGTAAACACCCGTTTAAGATAATTGACAATGCACGAGCGGTTAAATATGACTTAATACAGCAGTTCGAAGCAAGTACAGGTATTATCTTACCCAGCGGAGTGAAAGGCAACTTATGCACGCAACCAGTGCCGATTTTAGGCAAGCAACTGGCTATCATAAAATTACAGATAAAGGAAAATAAAAAATGAAATTAAGCGAATTACAAACAATTGACCAAAATATCATTAAATTTCTTTCTGAACATAGAGGAATTGAACGAGCTGTTAAAGGCAAGATTTTAGCACAAGCGCTTGATATTGATTTTAGAACACTTCAAAGCAGAATTGAGTACCTACACAAGCAAGGTTGCGCCATTGGTTCGATTGATAACGGCTATTTTATCCCAACTAATGAAGACGAGCGCAGGGCTGGCATTATCAAGAAACAACGCACAGGCATTGCGATTAATAACGCAGTCAACGGCTACACCCTTGCGGAACTTGATTGGATTGACCAACTTTTTAAGGAGGACTAACAAAGTGAATTGTTATTTATGTGGTAAACCTCTAAAAGAAAATGAAGTCATTCCCTATCAAGAGCGACAAATTTGCGATGAATGTGAGTATAGACTGGAGGTTGACCATTGACACCCAAAGAACAAGCCCTAAACTGTATTAATCGCGGTTTTTCTGTTATCGCTGGTTTTCCTCTTGGGAAAAGTGAAAGGGCAATTATAAAGGGGACTTCAAGCGGAACACTTGACGAAATCACAGTGAGCGCGTGGTTTGATGAAATACCGAACCGCAATATCATGATTAATCTTAGAAACAGCGGTTTGATTTGTATTGACTTAGACCAGCACCAAAACGGACAGAATGGCAGAGCTGTATTTAGTCGCTTGTGGAATGAACACAGCGAGGGCGAAATATTAAGTACCTATGTTGAAAAGACACCCACAGGCAACGGCTTGCACGTTTTCTTTAAAGTTCCCAAAGAGCTATTCAGTCAGCCGATTGTCAATGAACTAGCGGACGGTGTAGAGATAAAGACACACTTTACACCAATC
>NZ_JBEYYT010000920.1:0-1234 GCF_040645715.1 Spirillospora sp. NPDC046719
CTTCCGATCTCTCCGCCTGCCCCGCCCCCGGGTCGCGCCACCCCACCACCCCCCTCCGTCAGGGACGAACTCTTCCTTCCGCGAGGCACGAAGATAACCCAAGGGCAACACCACAACACCTGATCTGAAACGAGCCGCCTCCGATGTGGCGTGTTGCCGCGTCGCTGGCATCACGGGCCGTGGGGTGTTGGCGTACCGCATTCGACAGGCGGCCTTGGCTATTGCATTGGTGTATCGCGCTGTCGTATCGGCATGGCCCTGTCATTGGGGGGAGGTTGGCTCGCCCGTCGTGGGGGCTGCTGGTGGACCAAGCGCAGGACCTGGGCCGGGGGTGGATGGGCGTTATGCGGCGGTGGGGCGGCTATGCGGTGCGGTCCGGGGCGGTGTTGGTCGGTGCTGCTGGGCGGCGTAGTGGCCGGGTGACTGGTGGCGGTCTCCGCAAAGGGCTGCCCGGGGGCACGCGCAACTGGTGTGAGGCGGTCGCCTGGCGTGTGGGCATGCCGGGGCCGCCCGTCATCGGTGGGGATGCGGGCGGACCGGCGCAGGGCGTGGCCGTGTGCAGTGTTGGGATGGTGGGTGGTTATGCGGCCCAGTCGAGGGCCGGGTCGGGTGGGCCGATGCTGCCTGGTGGCCCGGCCCCGGTCGCGGATCCTCTGGCGTCGGCCGGTGGCAGCAGCCGGTACACATACCGCCCGTCCCGATCCTTGGTGATCTGGATCTGGTCGGGGCGACTGTGCTTGAACCGGTTATGCCACCCGCAGGTGAGTGCGAGCTGGTCGATGTCGGTGGGCGATCGCCCGAGCGCCCATCCGTGGACATGGTCCACTTCGCACAGCGTCCCGGGCACTTCACAGCCCCGCACCGCGCAGGAGGAGTACAGCGTCTCAAGGACTTGGCGTTGTGCCGCGCTGGCGAAGCGTTCCCGGTAGCCCAGGTACAGCGGGGTGTTCCCGCGTCCGAGCAGGAGGGGTGAGACTCCGGCCGAGAGGGCGATGCGGCGGGCCTGGGCGGCGGGGATCGGGGTGCCGTCGGTGAGGCGGGCCGGGGCGTTGCCTCCAGTGAGGGTGTCCAGGTCGCAGATGACGGTGACCTTGGACGCCTTGTGCCCACCCGACAGGACGCTCGACAGCGCCGCTGCAGTGCGTTCGGGGAGGTCGCGTCGGTCGTCTGGTCCGGCCGGCTTGGCCAGCGGAGCGAGCGTGCCGTCCCAGATCGCGGCGTCCTCGGGGTTCAG
>NZ_JBEYYT010000921.1:0-1226 GCF_040645715.1 Spirillospora sp. NPDC046719
ACCGCGACGACCTGAGGCCGCTCGCCGAATGGACGTTCGCGCTCGACGACTACCCGACGTCGCCCTCGTTCGTCCCGCGCGGGCGCGGCGGCAGCAGCGCCCACCGACATCGACGCCGACGAACTCGGGCGCACGGCCGTCGGGGACCTGGACTCGGTCCCCGCCGACCTGCACGCGTCCGCCGACCACCGCGCGCACGTCGGCGCCGCCATCGTGGCGCGCGCTTGGCGGCGGGCCGCCGAGGAGGCCGCGAATGGCTGACGTCCCCGTCCGGATGCGGGTCAACGGCGGGACGCGGAGCGCGTCCGTCCCGGCCCGGCTCACCCTCGCCGACTTCCTGCGCGAGCGGTGCGGGCTCACCGGCACCCACCTCGGCTGCGAGCACGGCGTGTGCGGCGCGTGCACGGTCCTGCTCGACGGGGAGGCCGTCCGCGCCTGCCTCGTCCTCGCCGTGCAGGCCGACGGCGCCGAGGTCACGACAGTGGAGGGGATCGCCTCGCCCACCGGCGAGCTGTCCCCGGTCCAGGCGGCGTTCCGCGACCACCACGGCCTGCAGTGCGGCTTCTGCACGCCCGGGTTCGTCGTCTCCGTCACCGCGTTCCTGCGCGACAACCCCGACCCCACCGACGAGCAGATCCGCGACGGCCTGTCCGGCAACCTGTGCCGCTGCACCGGCTACCAGGGGATCCTCAAGGCCGTCCGCGCGGCGGCGCGCGAGGCCGCCGCCGCACCGGAGGAGACCGGATGAAACTCGAGAACGGCTTCACGATCCCGGTGCCCGCGGACGAGGCGTGGCGCGTCCTGCTCGACATCGAGCGGATCGCCCCCTGCGTGCCGGGCGCGACGCTCACCTCCCGCGACGGCGACCGCTTCCACGGCAGGGTCAAGGTCAGGCTCGGCCCGATCGGCCTCGGCTACAGCGGGTCGGTCGCGTTCGTCTCGCTCGACGAGGCGGCCGGGGTCGCGGTCCTGGAGGCCGCCGGGCGGGAGACCCGCGGCGGCGGCACCGCGAAGGCGGTCGTCACGTGCCGGCTCACCGGACGCGGCGACGCCACCGACGTCCGCGTGGAGACCGACCTCGCCGTCACCGGCAGGCCCGCGCAGTTCGGCCGCGGCGCCCTCGCCGACGTGTCCGCCGCCCTCCTCGACCGGTTCGCCGCCAACCTCGCCGAGGAGATCGCGTCCGGCGGGGACCCGTCGCCGGTCCCGGACGCCTCCTCCGGGAC
>NZ_JBEYYT010000922.1:0-1222 GCF_040645715.1 Spirillospora sp. NPDC046719
CTTATAATCGCTCATATCGCCTTTTTTTCGTGCCTGACGCCCGTTTAAAGGTTTACTAGCGATAGTTGCCCATATATTAATTTGATGCTGTAAAATGGCAGTTGTGAGTTTATCTATCTTATACTTCCCAAATGCTGGGATAAGATATAATCTTAAATTTTTTTCTGTTTGCTTGACAGTTGCTGATTTTCTATTTATTTTATAAAAATCAAACCATGCTGCTGCAACTTCATCAAAAGTTTTTAAGACTTTAATTTTTTTAGTACAACCATTTTTTATGAACTCATTTTGAAGACGTGAAAGTTTAACTTTTATGTCTTTTTTTGTACGCCCAGTAATGGAAGTTCGAACTTGCTTACCTGTCAGCACATCAGTACCGATATAAGCGCCACGGAGAATATAGCGTACTTCTCCGCTTTTTGTTTTGTATTCTTTTATATTTAGTTTGTTCATGTTGATTTGTCTTTCTAGCACCGCCCAGTACGCAAAAGTCAAAACATGAATGTTGATTTTAAAAGTGTAGGAAGTTAAAGTTCATTTTCATTAGAATCTTTACGACGATAATCTTGCCACCTTTTTTTTAATTCGGCTTTAGTGATGCCATCTTCGAGGGCAAAGTAATTTTCAGGGTTCTGTATTTGTTTTTCTAGTAATTGCTTCTTTAATTGAAAAACTTTTTTTCTGTGTTTCCAAATGAGTAGTTGATCTATTTGTGCATTGGCTAGTTTAAATTCATCAGAATAAAAATAATCAGCTTTTTCTTTATCATCAAAATCAATCGTGGGAGAGCTATATAAATAACTATCAATTGTAGAAATCATTTTGTCTAATTCAGGAAGAAGTTTTTTAGCCATTTCTGTGCGTAGAGCAAGAGTATTGTAGGTAGTGGATACAGGGTTTCCCTTATAATCTTTAATTATTTCCGCTGGAACTTCAACGCCGTAATTTTCCTTGGCAGATGTTTGTATTTCATTAATTTCGTCTTGATATGTTCTAAAATCACTAGTTCCCATAATATAGCTAGTCGTAACGTCAAAGTAATCAGCTAAATCTTGCCAAACTTTGAAATCACGAGGAGAACGTTTTCCAGTTTCATAATTAGTCAGCATACCTTGAGAAATTCCTATTGCTTTTGCTACGGTGCTTTGAGTAACACCTTTTTCAATTCGTAGCTCTTTAATACGATTTAAAGCTTTATATACTTCGTTTGCCATATTTTTAC
>NZ_JBEYYT010000923.1:0-1218 GCF_040645715.1 Spirillospora sp. NPDC046719
CCCGGGCGCGCCGCCCCCTCCCGCCGGCGAGACGGCGCCGCTGCCCCGCTGGATCAACACCTGGAGCGAGTTCACCGGCGCCTGGTACTTCGCGCCGCTCACCGGCCTCGCGCTGACCATCGCCGCGCTGGCCGAGCTGGCGCCGAGCACCGGGTCCCCGCTGAGCCTCGCCGGGGGCTTCGCGGTCGCCTCGACGGTCCCGCTCGTCTGGCGCCGCGAGAACCTGCGGCCCGTCGCGGCCGTCGTCCTCGGCGCGTTCGCGGCCGGGCTGCTCACCGGCCAGCAGCTGCTGATCACCACGGCGTTCGCGGCGCTCTACACGCTGTACGCGCTGGGGCGGCAGCTTCCCCGGCAGTCCGCGGGCGTCCTCGCGGCCGGGAGCGTCGCCACCGTCGCTGTTGTCTACCTCGCCACGGGCACGCTCGACGACGTCCCCTGGCCGGCCGCGGTCGTCGCCGTGCTGGCCGCGATCGGCCTCGGCGACGCGCGCCGCGCCGTCGAGTCCGCGGGCCGCACCGAGGCGGAGGCGGAGGAGCGCACCAACGAGACCCTCACCCGGCTCACCGCCGTCCAGCGTGAGCAGGCCGTCATGCGCGAGCGCGCCCGCATCGCCCGCGAGCTGCACGACGTCGTCGCGCACTCCGTCTCCATGATCGCCGTGCAGGCGGAGACCGCCCCGTACACGATGGACGACCTGTCGCCCGAGGCCCGCGCCGGCTACACCGAGATCGCCAAGACGGCCCGGGAGGCGCTGGTGGAGATGCGCCGGCTGCTCAGCGTGCTGCGCGCCGACGCCAAGCCCGAGCCGGACGCCGCGAACTCCCCGCAGCCGCGCCTCGACCGGCTCCCCGACCTGATCGAGCAGCACCGCGGCGCGGGCGGCGCCGTCGACCTCGCCGTGCACGGCGACCCGCGGGCGCTGTCCACGACCGTGGAGCTGTCGGCGTACCGGATCGTCCAGGAGGCCCTGACGAACGCGCGGCGGCACGCGCCCGGCGCCGGGGTCCACGTCGACCTCACCTTCCTCCCCGACCGGCTCGCGGTCCGGGTCCGCGACGACGGCTCGGCCGGATCGACGCGGGTGCTGAACCGGGACGATCCCGCCGCCCGTACCGCGGTACTGGACCCCGCCGGCGCGGGCCCGGCCGGTCCGACCCGGCTGGAGGGCGCGCGGCCGCCGGCCGGCGCGCCCGGCGGCGGGCCGGGCGGCGGACACGG
>NZ_JBEYYT010000924.1:0-1201 GCF_040645715.1 Spirillospora sp. NPDC046719
GGGCGGCGGCCGTCCCCGCCTCCTCGGCGGTCTCCCGGGTGTCTCTAGGTCCAGACATAAGCAGACAGGGTATTCAAACCGGTCATTTCTTGAGGGGTTTGCCTTCTGTTTCCCTGTAGTGCAGGGCGAAGGCGAGGTCGCTGCCCTTGTACAGCTCGGCGCCGAAGACGCTGACCGCCTTATGGTACTTGGCGGCGATCGCCTTGCCGTCCGGCCGCTGCACCCAGGTCATGACGAGGTAGTGGCCGCGCGCCTGCGAGGTGCCGAACGCGAGGCCCTTGCCCGCCTTCTTGGTGACGCCCTTGCCGGGCAGGGCCACCAGGAACGCGTCCTTGGCGGACGCGGCCTTCACCGCCAGCTTGGCGGCGTCGGCGGACTTGAGGTTGAGGACGCCGATGGTGCCGATCAGCGACCCGCTGCTGAGCGCGTAGGTGGCACGCAGCGCCTGCGTGCAGTCGCCCTTCTTCAGCGCCTTCCCCAGCGCGGTGCCGCCGACGACGGCGTTGCACTTCGTCGTGGAGCTCGTGGCGGTCCGCACGTACTTGAGGCCCGACGCCTTGAACGACGCCTTGCCGAACACCTCCGACAGGGTCAGCTTCACCGGGTCGGTGGCGCGGCTCTGCAGCTTCACCGCCTGCAGCGGCGGGACGGTCGGCGTCGCCGGCGCCGTCGGCTTGGTGGACGCCGCGGCGGGCGGCGCCTTCTTCTCCGGCTTGGGATCGTCCTTCATCATCGACGCGACGCCGACGCCGCCGCCGATGAGGACCAGCCCGGCGACGACCGCGCCGCCGATGATCAGCGGGAGGCTGCGGCGCCGCCCGGACGGGCCGTCCTCGCCGGACGGTCCGGGAGGCGCGCCGTCGGCGTCGCCCGGCTGGTAGCCGCCGGGCATCGGGGCGCCGTAGGGGTCGTCCCCGGGGTCGCCGTGCCCGAACTCGCCGGGCCCCTGCCCGAACTGCTGCTGCCCGAACTGCTCTTGCCCGAACTGCTCCTGGCCGAACTGCTGCTGCCCGAACTGGTCCTGCCCGAACTGCTGCTGCCCGAACTGGTCGGATCCGCCCTGCCCGAAGCGGTCGTGCCCGCCGGGTCCGAAGTCGCCCGGCGGGAACGCGTCCTGGCCTCCCTGCGCGGGCGGCTCGCCCCAGACGGCCGCCGGACCGCCGGGCGCGCCCGGGGTCTCGGCCGCCGCGGACGGCGCCGC
>NZ_JBEYYT010000925.1:0-1193 GCF_040645715.1 Spirillospora sp. NPDC046719
GCTACTGGTATCGCAACCTGCGGCGGCAAGTCCGTTTCGCCGATGCGGTGCAAGCGCTGACGGAGGACGGGTTCCGGACGTTCGTCGAGGTCAGCTCCCATCCCGTCCTGGTGCCGAGCGTGCAGGAGCTCGTGGACGAGCGCACGTCGGTAGCCGCCGGGACGCTGCGCCGCGACGACGGCGGCCTGCGGCGCTTCCTGCTCTCCCTCGCCGAACTCCAGGTCCGCGGCGTGGCCGTCGACTGGTCGCCGGTCCATTCGCCTCGCGGTGGACGGCGCGTGCCGCTGCCGACGTACGCGTTCCAGCGCCGCCGCTACTGGATCGAGGCCACCGACCCGCTTCTGGACACCATCGCTCCCGACCCCGACACCGGAGGCGTGATCGCCGGAGGCCGCCTGTCCCTGGCAAGCCGCCCCTGGCTCGCCGATCACACGGTGGCCGGACGCGTGCTGCTGCCGGGCGCGGTCTTCAACGAACTGGTGTTCCAGGCCGCCGCCGAGACCGGGGCGGCGACCATCGAGGAGCTGGTCATCGAGACGCCGCTGGAACTGCCTGAGCACGGGACCGTCCGCGTCTCGGTCACGGTCGGGGAGGAGGACGGGTCCGGGCGGCGACCCGTGAGCGTCCACTCGCGTCGCGAACCGGACGGCCCGTGGACGCGGCACGTTACGGGCCGCGTCTCGGCGGACGTCCCCGACGCCGCGCCGGCGCCTTCGCAGTGGCCGCCGGCAGGTGCCGAACCGGCCGCCGTCGACTCCTTCTACGCCGGTCTCGCCGAACGCGGGTACGAGTACGGCCCGGCCTTCCGCGGGCTGCGCGCCGCCTGGACGCGCCAGGACGAGGTGTTCGCGGAGGTGGAACTGCCCGACGGGGTCGAGACGGAGGGCTACGCCCTGCATCCGGCCCTGCTGGACGCCGCCCTGCAAGCGGCCAACCTCGGCGCGGCGCCGCGTCCGGCCGGCGGCGGAGCGCTCCTCCCGTTCGCCTGGAACGACGTCGCGCTCCACGCGACCGGCGCCACCGCGCTCCGCGTACGCGCCGCACGGGCGGGCGACGACGCCGTCACCTTCGCGATCACCGACCGGTCGGGCCGGCCCGTCGCCGAGATCGGGTCGCTGGTGCTGCGGCCGGCGGCCCTGCCCGCCGCCGGCGCGGGCTCCGCCGCGCTCCACCGCATCGCGTGGCCGCGGGGC
>NZ_JBEYYT010000926.1:0-1192 GCF_040645715.1 Spirillospora sp. NPDC046719
CCGGGGGGCGGTGTGGCCGGCGTGCGCCGCGGGGGGGGCCGGGGGGCCGGCCGGGGCGCCGGGCCCCCCCCGGGCCCGGGGGCGGGCGGGGGGGGGGGGCGCCCCGGGCGGTGCTAGCGGACGGGCCAGTCGGGGACGTTCGCCGGCAGGTCCTTGCTGACGCGCATGGGGAACGCGGCGGGGCGCTTCTCCAGGAACGAGGTGACGCCCTCGACGGCGTCGGCGCCCCCGCCCAGCTCGGCCATCAGGCGGGAGTCGGCGGCGTGCGCGTCCCACGGGGACGGCGCCGACAGGCCCGACCACATCAGGCGGCGGATCGTCGCGACCGACACCGCCGAGGTGTTGTCGGCGATCTCGCGGGCGAGCGCGTACGCGGCCGGGAGCAGCTCGTCCGGCGCGTACACGCGGGACACGAGGCGGCCGTCCAGGGCCTCCCGCGCGTCGAACACGCGGCCGGTCGCGGCCCACTCCATCGCCTGCGCGATGCCGACCAGGCGCGGCAGGAACCAGCTCGACGCGGCCTCGGTGACGATGCCGCGCCGCGCGAACACGAACCCGAACTTGGCCTTCTCGCTGGCCAGCCGGACGTCCATCGGCAGCGTCATCGTGACGCCGACGCCGACCGCGGCGCCGTTGAACGCGCCGATGACCGGCTTGAGGCAGCGGGCGATGCGCAGCGCGACCGTGCCGCCGCCGTCGCGCGGGGTGCCGTCCTCCAGCACGTCGTCCTCGCCGGCGAACATGTCCTTCGACTTCTCCTTGTCGAAGGTGCCACCGCCGCCGCTGAGGTCGGCGCCCGCGCAGAACGCCCGGCCGGCGCCCGTCACCACCACGGCGCGGACGTCGTCGTCGGCGTCGATGCGGTCGAAGACGTCGAGCATCTCGTTGCGCATCGTGAAGGTGTAGGCGTTCATCTTGTCGGGGCGGTTCAGGGTGACCGTGGCGATCCCGTCCTGAACCTCGTACTCGATCTCGGCGTAGGCCACGTGCGTCCCCTTCTCGCGCCGGCGGATTTCCGAATGCGATTCTAGGAAGTCCGGCGGGGGCGCGTCAGACCCGGGCGGCCGGGAACATGCGCAGGACCACGTCGCGACGCCACTCGTCGAGGCCGCCCTCGTGACCGGCGGGCGGCAGCAGCGTGACCGCGCCGTCCTCCTCCGGCCGCAGCCGGACCGTCACGTCCGGCGCGAGC
>NZ_JBEYYT010000927.1:0-1189 GCF_040645715.1 Spirillospora sp. NPDC046719
GCGGGGGCGTTCCGCCCCGCGCCGCCCCCCGGGGGCGCGGGGCGGGCCTCGTTGCCGGCGCGGCCGCCCGCCCCGCCGCCCTCCAGCCGCCCCACCCCGCCGCCCGCGCCGCGCCGGGCGAGGACCTCGACGAGGCTGACGGCCATCCGGGCGCCGTCGGCGATGGCGAACACGCCCGCGCACACCATCGCGGCGATCTCCCCGAAGCTCTGCCCGACGGCGAAGCCGGGCTGCACGCCCATCGCGCGCAGGGCGCGGTCGACGGCGACGGAGGAGGCGTAGCCGGCGAGCTGGGCGACGCCGGGGGCGCGGGCCGCGGCCCGGTACCCGGCGGGGTCCTCCAGCAGGATCGCGCGCAGCGAGGGCCAGCCGTCCGGCAGGCCCTCCTGGACGGCGTCCAGGACGTCGGCGGCGGCGCGCGCGGCGGCGGGACCGGAACGTGCCAAGGAGGGCAGGTCGGGGACGCCCGCCGAACCCGTCCCGGCGAACAGGAACGCGCAGACGTCATCGGGTTTGAGCTCCCCGGCGGGGTCGAAGGGGCCGTCCGGCTGGAAAGAGGTGTGGGACACGCGAGGTCTCCTTACCTGGAAGGAAGGCTCTCTTTTCTTTTCGGATAATGGCCGCTTATCGAGGAGTTATGGAACACAAATCCTGAAATGGGATTATTCACTCATGGAATCGGCCTGGCAACCATCGGTGCAACGGACGGACCGGAGATCGGTCTCCCGCCCGTGCCGGGCCCGGCCACGACCACCGGCCTCACCGCCGGTTGGGGGGAGCGACGCATGACCTGGAGCGACCAGCAGCCCGCGCACACCCGGTGGGCGATCCGCGGAACCGGCTCCTACCTGCCGGAACGGCGCGTCCCCAGCACCGAGGTGGCGCGCTCGCTCGGCCTGGACGAGGACTGGATCGAGCGGCGCACCGGCATCCGCAACCGGCACACCGCCGCGCCCGGGCAGGCCGCCTCCGACCTCGCCGCCGCCGCCGCGCGCGACGCCCTCGACGCGGCCGGGCTGCGGCCCGACGACCTCGGGCTGATCGTCCTCGGCACCTCCACCCCCGACGAGCTCGGTCCCTCCACCGCCTGCCGCGTGCAGGCGCTGCTCGGCGCCCGCGGGGCCGCCGCCCTCGTCGTCGCCGCCCCCCGCACCCGGGGCGTGTTGGGGGTGCAGGCCGCCCACGGCTG
>NZ_JBEYYT010000928.1:0-1164 GCF_040645715.1 Spirillospora sp. NPDC046719
GCGCGGAGCGCTAGCGGAGCGCGAAACGGCCTGCCGGTCGTGACGGGGGTTCCACGGGGTCGCCCCCCTGGGGAAACTAGCCTCCCTGGGTGAGCAATCCCACGACCTCGGCGGCCTTGCGGTCGTGGGCGGCGGCGGTGGCTTCGGGGAGGCCGAGGAAGCGGGCGAGGTCGGCGAGCACCTCGGCGACGGGGCCGATGGTGGCGACGGCGGTGGCGCCGCCGGTGACGTGTCCCTCGTAGGGGAGCAGCGCCTCGTAGACGCGGGCGGCGAGGTCGGGTTCGCCGAGCGCGATGGCGCGGCGTCCGCGGATCGCCATGACGAGGTCGTAGAAGTAGTCGCGGCGGACAGGCCCGGCGTCGGCCGGGACGGCGCGGCGGGCCTCGTCGGCGCGGCCGGCGGCGGCGAGCGCCAGGGCGTGGATATCGGCGGTCGCGGCGACGTGCGGCCACTGCTCGCGCAGCCAGCCGGTCTCGGCGACCAGGTCGCCCGCGCGGCCCTGGACGTACCGGAGGCAGAACGCGCCGACGAGCATCATGCCGCGCTCGCTGCTCCAGATGCCGGTCCGGCCGATGGCGCCCCCGACCTGGGTGTAGACGCGTTCGGCCTCGTCGTAGCGGGCGCGGAACGCGTGCGCGAGGCCGCCGTACCACTCGGCGATCATGGCGAGGAGCGGGAGGCCGTACTGGTCGGCGAGGCGGCGGCCCTCGTCCAGGTGGCGGCGGGCGGCGGCGAGGTCGAGGGAGGCGACCTCGGTCTGCTGGAGTTGCAGGTGGGCGAGGACGAGGTAGCCGGGCAGGTCGTGCTCGGTGGCGAGGTGGAGCAGTTCGGTGGCGATGCGGCGGCGGTCGTGCAGGCCGTCGGCGGAGCGGTAGCCGTTGAGGTAGCCGCCGTTGAGCGCGGCGGCGAGCAGGGCGGGGTCGCCGAGGCCGCGGGCGGTCTCGACGGCCTCGCGGGCCGCCGCGGCGCCCCGGTCGTCCTGCTCGCCCTCCAACTCGATCGCCAGGGTCGTCAGGAGGCGGGCGCGGAGCGCGGGGTCGTCTCCGGGCGGGCCGGCCAGGGCGTGCTCGGTCGCGTCGATGACCTCGCTGTCCAGGATTCCGTACTCGCGGCTGGTCCACAGGGTCGGTACGTCGAAGGCGACGATGATGCGGGCGAGGAGGC
>NZ_JBEYYT010000929.1:0-1146 GCF_040645715.1 Spirillospora sp. NPDC046719
GTCCGGCCTCGCCGGCGCCCACCCCGACCTGGACGGCGCCCGGCTGACCGTCCCGCTCGCCCGCGGCGCCGTCCGGCTCGCCGACGTCGTCCGCGAACTCGACCGCGCCGGCGTCACCGCCGAGGACGTCGGGCTGCGCCGCCCCACCCTCGACGAGGTGTTCCTGCGCCTCACCGGCCGCGACACCGACCCCGCCGCACCCGCCGACGACACCACGGCCCACGACCCGCAGGCCGGGGACCCGGCCGGCCGCCAGAAGGAGACCGTCCGATGACCGCCCCCGCCCTCGGCGCCCGGCCGTCCCCGGCGGCGCGGCTGCGCTGGACCGCCGCCGACGGCCTCACCCTCGTCGGGCGCGAGCTGAGCCGGCTGCGCCAGGAACCCGGCGAGCTGATCGCCGCGCTGATCTTCCCCGCCGTCATGGTGGTGCTGTTCGGGTACGTGTTCGGCAGCGCCATCACCGTCCCCGGCGGCGGCAACTACCGCGAGTACCTGATGCCCGGCCTGTTCGTCATGGTGTCCTTCACCTCCGTCATGGCCGTCACCATGCGGGTCGCCACCGACGCCTCCCGCGGCGTCATGGACCGGTTCCGCGCCATGCCGATGGCGCGCTCGGCCGTCCCGTTCGGGCAGGCCGGCGCCGACGCGATCAACGGGGTCCTCGCGCTGGTCATCATGGCCGCCACCGGCCTGGTCGTCGGCTGGCGCGCGCACCGCGGCCTCTGGCCCACCGCCGAGGCGTTCCTGCTGCTGATGCTGCTGCGGCACGCGCTCAGCTGGGCCGGCTGCTTCCTCGGCATGGTGGTGCGCAACGAGCAGACCGCCGACCAGTTCGTCCCGCTGGTGTTCCCGGTCACCATGCTGTCGAACTCCTTCGTCCCGACCGGCGGGATGCCCGGCTGGCTGCAGGCCGTCGCCGACTGGAACCCCGTCAGCGCCGCCACCGCCGCCTGCCGGCAGCTGTTCGGCAACCCCGGCGCGCCCGCCGGCCACACCGGCGACCTCGCCTGGCCCCTCGCACACCCCGTCGCCGCGACCCTGCTGTGGTCGGTGGCGCTGATCGCGGTGTTCGCGCCGCTGTCGGTCCGCACCTTCCACCGGCGCGGACGGTGACCGCCCGCGGGCCGCGCCCCCGGCCTCCGCCGG
>NZ_JBEYYT010000930.1:0-1142 GCF_040645715.1 Spirillospora sp. NPDC046719
GCCGCTCCAGCGCGAGCCGCGCGGTGTCCTCGCCAAGGGCGCGGACGTGCACCGGGACCGCGGCGGAGCCGACGTGCAGGACGAGCCGCCTCGGCAGGTCGCGCGCGGGGTCGCCGTGCAGCCGGACGTCGACGAGTTCGGTGGGGAGCCACCGTCCGGGGGTGAGCAGCGCGTCGCCGCGGCGGAGCGCGCCGGCGCCGCCGTGCAGGTTGACGGCGACGCGGGCGACGGCGCCGACCTCGTCGTACTGCCGCTTGAGGCTCTGCAGGCCGCGAACCCGGACGGTCTCGCCGCCGGCCGTGAGCCGGTCGCCGACGCGGAGGGTACCGGCGCCGAGCGTGCCGGTCACGACGGTGCCGCGGCCCTGGACGGTGAAGACCCGGTCGATCCACAGCCGCACGTCGGCGGCCTGGTCGGGCTCGGGCAGCGCGGCGGCGAGGTCGGCCAGCGCGGCGCGCAGGCCGTCGAGGCCCTGCCCGGTGGCGCCGCTGACCTCGACCGCGGCGACCTCGCCGAGGGACGTCGCGGCGATCCGCTCCAGCGCGTCGTCGCGGACGCGCGCGGTGGTCGCGGCGTCGGTGAGGTCGCGGCGGGTGACGGCGAGCAGGCCGTGCCGGACGCCGAGCGCGTCGAGCACCGCGAGGTGCTCCTGCGACTGCCGCTGCCAGCCCTGGTCGGCGGCGACGACGACCATCGCGGCGGGGACGGGGCCGACGCCGGCGAGCATGGTCGCGACGAACCGCTCGTGGCCGGGGACGTCGACGAAGGCGACGGGCTCGCCGCCGGGGAGGTCGGTCCAGGCGAAGCCCAGCTCGATGGTGAGGCCGCGGCGCCGCTCCTCCTCCAGCCGGTCGGGCTCCATCCCGGTCAGCGCGCGGACGAGCGTGGACTTGCCGTGGTCGACGTGCCCCGCGGTCGCGACGACGTGCATGCTCAGGGTCCTTCCGTGGCGGAGACCACCGCGCGGGCGACGGCGTCGTCCTCGTCGGGATGCACGGCGCGCAGGTCGAGCAGGCAGCGGCCGTCCTCGACGCGCCCCATCACGGCGGGCGAGCCGCGCCGCAGCCGCGCGGCGTACGGTTCGGGCAGCGAGACGGCCGCGCTCGGCAGGACGACGCCCGGCGCGCCGCCGCCGCCCACGG
>NZ_JBEYYT010000931.1:0-1141 GCF_040645715.1 Spirillospora sp. NPDC046719
GGCACGCGCTGCCGCTGGTCCGCGGCGACCTGCGGCTGAGCCCGGCGGCACTCGGCCCCGGGGCGGGCGCGCTCGGCGCGATCGCCCTGGTGGCCCATGACTCCCCGCTCCTGGCGGGCTATCCGTTTCTGATGGCAGGAGGGACCCCCGTATGAGTTTCGCCCCCGAGGCCGGCGTCACGGTGTTCGAGCCCGAGCGGGCCGAGCCCGGCTACTGGGTGGGCTGTCCCGGCGTCCTGCGCGACGAGGGCCGCCACCTGCTGACGTACCGGCGCCGCCGGCCGCGGGGCGCGGCCGGCACGGAGCGCGGCTGGCGCTGCGCGATCGCGGTGAGCGACGACGGGCTGGCGTTCGAGGACGTCTGGGCCGTGGAGAAGGGCGAGCTGGGCACGCCCTCGATGGAGCGCTTCAGCCTGTACCGGCGGCTGGACGGCGTGTACCAGCTGTACCTGAGCTACGTGGACCCGGCCGACGGCCGGTGGCGGATCGACGTGGCCGAGGCCGCGGCGCCTGACGGGTTCGACGTGGCGGCGCGGCGCCCGGTGTTCACCGCGGCGGCCACCGGCACGGAGGGCGTCAAGGACCCGCGGGTCGTGCGCACCGCGGACGGGCGGCTGGTGATGCTGGTCAGCGCCGCGCGGGCCGCGCTCTCGGATGCGGACCGCGAGCGCGCCCACGCCACCGCCGACATCCACAACACGGGCCTGTCGGACTCGGTGTCGGCGCTCGCCGAGAGCGCCGACGACGGGATGACGTGGAAGTGGCGCGGGACCGTCTTCGCGCCGGGAACCGGCTGGGACCGCTGGGCCGCCCGCCTCAACAGCGTCGTGGAGACCGGCGGCGGATACCTCGGCTTCTACGACGGCGAGGCCGACCACACCCGCAACTACGAGGAGAAGACCGGGCTGGCCTGGTCGAAGGACCTCCTCGACTGGACGCGGCTGACGCCGGACGGACCGGCGGTCGCGTCCGCGTCCGGCACGGGATCGGTGCGGTACGTGGACGCGGTCCCGCAGGACGGCGGGCGCGTGCGCCTCTACTACGAGATAGCTTGTCCTAAAACAAGGCCGCGGCGGACGATCGGGGGCATGAGACCGCGCCACGTCCTGCTGGCCACCCTGATCGCCGCGATCTGGGGATTC
>NZ_JBEYYT010000932.1:0-1140 GCF_040645715.1 Spirillospora sp. NPDC046719
GTGAACGTTTGCCACTTTCCCATTGTTGATAATTTGATTGAGCAATACCAAAGTGTTGTGCGATTTCTTTTTGTGTGAGTCCTTTTTCAATTCGTAATTGTTTCAATATATCTTTAAACAAAATATACTCCTTTGAATGTTTTTTTGTTGACAAACACTCAAAAGAGTATTATAATCATTTTATACTCAATTGAATGTTTATGATGTTTTGAATTTTATAACTGTTTGAGTATATTATAACATAAAAGGAGAAATCACTTATCGACCAAATAAAATAAAAAACTCTTTCCACGACCAAGAAGAAAGAGTCTCAACAAAATTTATATCATAATTATAACACAAACTAAGAATGAGGTAAAATATGGAAAAATCAAGAACAAAAGTCGAATTAGATGAATTATTAAAGGGACTGGGAATAATTTCAAATGTCATGTTACTTGGTCGTCTAATGCCAGCCGATTGTGAAGAAATTTCAAGTGAACAAATGGTTATAAATTATAAAAATCTCTATGAAATGACGGAAGTATATACAGATCATTTAATTAGTGACCTTTCAGAAGTTGAGTTAAATTGGTTATCTGATAATATTGATGCAGATAAATTTCGAAAAATTCAAGCGATGAATAAAGTAAGCTAGAAGTTAAATAGCTTTAAATTATTACAAACCTGTACCTGAAATCATTTTCCTAAGTAAAACACCGCTGGGAATGAGTGGAGAGATAGCTTAATTTATCCGATAAATTGTAGGCAAAACGCCGATGTTATGAGTGGAATGAGCGGGAGTGAGCGTAAGCGAAACGGAGCGAGGCGAAACGAGTGCAAGGTGGAGGGCTGTACAAATTTTCCGGATTAATTAAGCGTTAAATATCGAAGCGAGTCCGAGGTGGAGGACTGTATGTAAAATTGATTTTAGGTCAGCACATGGGTCTGTAATACCATGTGCAAATCAGCAACATAAAAGCTCACGGTTGGCTTGGTTGTCACGTTTTAACCCTTGGAATTTTTACGCAAAAAAATCAGTAAATTTCACCGAAAATAAGAACAATGGAGAATAATGTTAACTGAAAAAGAACAAGAATTACTCAACCATTATTATTTAGAGAATATTAATCAATCAAAAAATAAACAACAAAAAACTTT
>NZ_JBEYYT010000933.1:0-1139 GCF_040645715.1 Spirillospora sp. NPDC046719
GCCCCGGAGCGGGGCCGGGAGCGGGCGGCGCGGGCTCGGACGCGGAGGCGGCCGACGGGTTCGGCGGGACGGGCGGAGGCTCGGGCATCGGCGGGGCGTCCGGCTTGCGGACGGCCGCGAACCGCAGCCGCACGTAGTCGGCGACCCAGCCCGACTCGCGGCGCAGCGCCGGCGCGGCCAGGTCGTTCACCCGGCTGAGCAGCGGCTCGACCAGCTCCGGCGGGACGTCGGCGAGGGCCCCGGCGGCGTAGGCGCGGACCCAGTCGGCGGCGCCGTTCGGCCCCTCGGTCATCTGGCTCGGCCGCTCGGCGTGCTCCAGCAGCCGCAGCGTGAAGCCGGCCTCCTCCAGCTTCGTCGCGTACTCGGCCGGGCTCGGGAAGTACCAGGGCAGCTCGGGCTCGCCGAGGCCGAAGACGCGCCAGGCGGTCTGCATGGCGGCGACCAGCTCGGCGCAGTTGCCCTCGCCGCCGAGCTCGCCGACGAACCGGCCGCCGGGCCGCAGCGCCGCGTGCACCTGCGCGATCACCGCGTCGGGGTCGCGGGTCATCCAGTGCAGCGCGGCGTTGGAGGCGACGGCGTCGCAGGCGTCGGTGATGGTGAAGGTGTGCGCGTCGCCCAGCATGAAGGAGATGCCCGGGTTCAGCGCGCTGGCCTGGGCGACCATGTCGGGGTTCCCGTCGATGCCCAGCACCTCGGCCCCCCGGGCGGCGATCTCCGCGCTGAACGCGCCGGTGCCGCAGCCGAGGTCGATGATCCGTTCGCCTGGCTGCGGGTCGAGCAGGTCGACCAGGGGCGCGCCGTGCGCGGAGACGTACCCGAAGGCGGAGTCGTACGTCACGGCCCAATTCACTGTCGTAATTTATCGGACATGTGATCGGCGGGTGCGCGGTTCCCCCCGCTCAGGCCCTCCGGGTGACCCGCGTCACGCAGGCCCGTCCCGTATCGTCCGGGCCATGGAGAAGCCCGATGTCGTGCGGATCGTCGGCGCCGAGCGGCCGGACGGCCTCGCCCTGCGCACCGCCGGGCTCGGCGAGCGCGGGCTGCCGGAACTGCGCGCGGACGGCCTGCCGCCCTACCTCGGGCAGGGCTGGGCGCGCGTCCTCGGCGAGGCGGCGCGCGTGCTCGCCGCCGCCGGCGGC
>NZ_JBEYYT010000934.1:0-1136 GCF_040645715.1 Spirillospora sp. NPDC046719
AGAGTCTTAAACAAAAGCAAAAAACATTCTGATTTCAAACACGATTCGTCAGAGTGTTTTTTATTTTTGTTTGAATCGGTTATTTGTCAGTTAAAAAATGTTATGTTATAATACCGAGTTTGCTTAGACACTAGAGGCATTTTTTAGGGCTCTCCTACCGTGCATTTTTGTTTATATATTCCAACCCTTATATTGATTTTTAGGGAACTATCCGCCCCAAGCTTTATTTGATAATAATTGATAAAATTTGACAAGTTTTGATAACTTTTGATAAAATAAAGGTAAAGAAAAAAGAGCTTGCTACTAACAAGCTCCATAGAGACCGTTTAAGACGGTTGACTTCGTTAAAATCTTTAAAATAGACCTTACTTCGTCAAAAGTTTAGCGGGTCTATTTTTTTATGCTTTTTACTATTGTTATTACAAGAGTAATCAGTGCAAGTACAAACATGCCAAAAAGAAGCATGAGTGAGATTGCATTGTAAACGCTCAAAAAATATAGCCTTTCTAGTTTGATAGGGTGTAACCCATTAACATGGCATCACCCCTCCTTCTTTACTCAGCCAACCGCTATAAACTTTCTCTGATATCATTATAACAAAAAAGGCATGTACAAGCTATAAAAACTTGTACATGCCTTTTATTTTAGAATGGTAGATCATCATCTTGAATGTTCATTGGTTCTGAGTTCGCAAATGGATCATGGCTATCTGCAGGGGAACTTTGTTTTTGATTATTTTGGGTTGCTGAAGGTGGTGGAGTGGGTACATTTCCTCTTTCCTGACGACTTTCGAGCATTTGGAAACTGTCTGCCACAACTTCAGTCACATATACACGTTGTCCTTGTTGGTTTTCGTAGTTACGTGTTTGAATACGGCCAGTAATGCCAATCAAAGCGCCTTTTTTAGCCCAGTTGGCTAAGTTTTCGGCTTGTTGACGCCAGATGACACAATTAATGAAATCAGCCTCACGATCTCCGTTTGCATTTTTAAATTGACGGTTTACAGCTAGGGAAAAAGTAGTTACTGCTTGATTTTGGGGTGTATATCTAAGTTCAGGATCACGTGTAAGGCGGCCCACTAAAGTAACATTATTGATCATTTAATTTCCTCATTTTTTCTCTGCTCTACAAGCTCT
>NZ_JBEYYT010000935.1:0-1130 GCF_040645715.1 Spirillospora sp. NPDC046719
GCCCGGCCGCCCCCCCCCCGCGCCCCGCGGGCGGGGCGGGCCCCGGCCCCGCCCGGCGGGGGCGGCGCGCGGACGACGGCGGCCGGTCCCGAACCGGGCGGCGCCGCGCCCGGCCCACGTGCCCGACGAGATGGCCCACGCGCCGTTGTAGGCGCCGCCTCCGCTGACGGCCCCCGACACCGGCTCCCGCGTCGCGACGTCCCCGGCGGCGTAGAGGCCGGGGACCGCGGTCGCGCAGTCGTCGCCGGTGATCCGCAGGCCGCCCGTTCCCCGGACGGTGCCCTCCAGCACCATCCGCACCTCGTAGCGGTCGCGGAACGGGTCGATGCCGGCCTTGTCCAGCGGCAGGAAGTAGTTCGGCTGCGCGGCCCGCATCGCCCCGCGCAGCTCCGCGGGCGCCCGGTCCAGCCGCGCGAACACCTTCCGGCCGGCCGCGAGCAGCTCCGCGACCCGGATCCGCGCGCCGAGCGGGTCCGGCACGTCGATCCGGTCGCCGTCCTCGGTGGTGTACGTCGCGAACTGCATCATCAGGCCCTTGGTGTGCGCGCCGTGCGCCGGGGACAGCGCGTACGCGGCGGAGAACTCCATGCCCGACAGCTCCGCGCCCAGCTCGGCGGCCATCAGGTGGCCGTCGCCGGTGTCGACGTTGGTCCCGAACGCCCCGGACAGGAACGCGCAGCCGCCGGTCGCGAGGACCACCGCGCCCGCGCGGACGGTCCACGCCTCCCCGCCCTTCTGGCGGGCGAGGCCCGACGCGCCCGACGCGGTGCCCGAGCCGTCCACGAGCAGGCGCAGCGCCGGATGGTGGTCGAGGATCGTCACGCCCGACCTGTGCACGCGGCGCCGCATCCGCTTCATGTACTCCGGGCCCTGGAGGCTCCCGCGCCGTTCCGCGCCGTCGTCGTCGACGGCGAACGGGTAGCCGAACGCGGCGAGGTCGCCGACGCGCCGGTACGTCTCGTCGACGACGCGGGCCATCCAGCGGCGGTCGGCGAGCCGGGCGCTCTGCTCGAACCGCTCGTCGACGGCGCGCTCGCGCGCCGCCGCGTCCGGCGGGACGTACCAGAGGTTGTTGCCGCCGGACGCGGTCGGCCCGCTGGTGCCGCAGTACCCCTTGTCGGCGAGGACGA
>NZ_JBEYYT010000936.1:0-1114 GCF_040645715.1 Spirillospora sp. NPDC046719
GCCACGCCGGGGCGGTGCCGTCCGCCGCGACGACGCCCGCCCGGCCGTCGACCGCGCGCCGGACGAGGCCCGCGCGGTGCGGCTGGACGTCGGCGGCGAGGAGGCGCGCGTCGCGTCCGGCGGCCACGGCGGCCAGCAGGCCCGCCTTGCCGCCGGGACCGGCGCAGACGTCCGCCCAGCGGGCGTCCCGCCCGTCCAGCGGGGCCGCCGCGAGCGCGAGCGCGACCATCTGGCTCGCCTCGTCCTGGACGGCGGCGCGGCCGTCCCGGACGGCGTCGATGTGCGCCGGGTCGCCCTCCGCCAGCACGGCCGCGTACGGCGAGTACGGGGCCGGTGCGGCGCCCGCGTCGTAGAGCTCCTGCGCGGTCGCGCGGCCGGGGCGGGCGACCAGCGTCACCCGGGGGCGCGCGTTGTCGGCCTCCAGCAGGGCGCCGATCTCGTCGCGGTCGGGGCCGAGCGCGTCGCGCAGCGCCGACACGATCCACTTCGGGTGGCTGTGCGCGATCGACAGCCGGGTGGTGGCGTCGGCGTCGGCGGGCGCGACGATCGCGAGCCAGGCGTCCAGGTCGCGGGAGGCGACCTTGCGGAGCACCGCGTTCGCGAACTTCGCCTGGCCGGGGCCCGACACCGACCGCGCCAGCTCCACCGCCGTCCCGACCGCGGCGTGCGGCGGGATGCGGGTGGCGAGGATCTGGTGGGCGCCGAGGCGCAGCACGTCCAGCAGCGGCGCGTCGATGCGGCGCAGCTCGCGGTCGCTGCACAGGGCGAGGACCGCGTCGTAGGTGCCGCGGCCGCGCAGCGTGCCGTAGGTCAGCTCGGTGGCGAGGGCGGCGTCGCGGCCGGTGATGCCGCGGTCGCGCAGGCGGGTGGGCAGCAGCAGGTTCGCGTACGCGTCGCGGGTCTCGACGGCGCGGATCACGTCGAACGCGGTGCGCCGGACGAGGTCCTGCGGGCGGCCCGTCTTGCGGGGGCCGCCGGGCCTGCGGTTGCGGTCGGGGCGGCCGCGGCGGGCGCGGGGGGGGGGGGACCGCCTGGTGCTGCGCCCCGCCGGGGCCCCCCGCGACACTCGTGGCGAGACCGTGCAGCGGTCCGTCGACGCGCTGGCGGACGGCCT
>NZ_JBEYYT010000937.1:0-1102 GCF_040645715.1 Spirillospora sp. NPDC046719
CGTCGCCCGGGGTGACGCCCGTCCACGACGACACGTACGGCGTCATCGGCGCACCGGACGACGAGCGCGGCAGCAGCTGGAGCAGCACCTCCGGGATGTCGATCTTCACCGGGCAGACGTCCGCGCAGGCGCCGCAGAGCGTCGAGGCGAACGGCAGCGACGCCTCGGCGGCCCGCTCCACCCCGCGCAGCTGCGGGGTGAGGATCGCGCCGATCGGCCCGGCGCGGACCGGCCCGTACGGGGCCGGCCCAGTCCGCTCGTAGACGGGGCAGACGTTCAGGCAGGCCGAGCAGCCGATGCAGCGCAGCGCGGCGCGCCCGACCTCGTCGGCGAGGGCCTTCGTGCGGCCGTTGTCGAGCAGCACGAGATGGAACTCGCGGGGCCCGTCGCCCGGGGTGACGCCCGTCCACGACGACACGTACGGCGTCATCGGCGCACCGGACGACGAGCGCGGCAGCAGCTGGAGCAGCACCTCCAGGTCGGCCCAGGTCGGGACCACTTTCTCGATGCCGGCGACGGAGATCAGCGTGTCCGGCAGCGTCAGGCACATCCGGCCGTTGCCCTCCGACTCCAGCAGCACGACCGTGCCGGTCTCCGCCACCAGGAAGTTCGCGCCGGTGACCGCGACGCGCGCGCCGAGGAACCGCTCGCGCAGGTGCAGCCGCGCCGCCTCGGCGAGCGCGGCGGGATCGTCGGACAGACCCCCGGCGGCGCCGGGGAGCCGCCGGACGAACAGCTCGCGGATCCGGGCGCGGTCGCTGTAGGGCGCCGCTGACGCCGGCCCCGCCGGGTCGTCCTCGCCGAGCCGGGCGACCAGCTCGGCGAACCCGGTCTCCCGGACCGTGACGCCCGCGCGGGCCAGCGCCCCGTTCAGCCCGATCTCCCGGGTGACCGCCGACGTCGACTTGACGACCTCGGACGCCCCGGCGGCCCGCACCAGGCCGGTAACGATCCGGCGCGCCTCGGCCGCGTCGGCCGCCCAGTGCACGCGGCCGCCCGCCTCGGTGACGGCCCGCTCGAGCTCCTCCAGATGCGCGTCGAGCGCGAGCAGCGTCGCGTCCTTGACGGCCCGGCCCGCGTCGCGCAGGTCCTCCCAGTCGGC
>NZ_JBEYYT010000938.1:0-1102 GCF_040645715.1 Spirillospora sp. NPDC046719
GGTTCGGGTCGATGCCGGTCGCCCAGTCCGGGGCGTTCAACGGATCCCCTCTCGTTGTGCGGTCGCGGGGGCGGCCCGGGCCGCGGGGGGGGGGGGCGGGGCGGGCGGCGCCACGGCGGGTCAGGCCGTCCAGGCGGGCTCGCGGCCGAGGTAGTGCAGCAGGTCGGCGATCTCGTCGCCGGGCGCGTCGATCGGGGCCGCGTACGCGCCGAACTGGCGCAGCGGCTCGACGATCTCGGTGGCGACCTTGTGCAGGTCCCGCGCGAGGCCGGCGGTGAGCGGCGACTCCTGGCCGGTCGCGAGGGCGATGTCCCAGGCGTGCACGGCGGCGTCGAGGGCGGCGGCGCCGGCGCCCAGCCACGGGGCGAGCGAGCCGGGCGGGACCGGGACCGGCGCCTCTGCGGCGTCGCGGTCCACGGTGGCCCATGCGGCGGCGCTGGCGGTGAGGGCGGGCTCCAGCAGGGCGAGCGGCTCGGCGTCGAGGCTGCCGGACGGGGCGAACGGGTTGAAGTCGGGCCCGGGGCCGCCGGTGAGGGAGGCGGCGAACGCGAGCTGGTCCCCGGCCGCGTGCTGGAGGACCTGGGCGACCGTCCACTCGGAGCAGGGGGTGGGGCGGTCCAGGTCGGCGGCGGTGATGCCGCGGACGGTGGAGCGGAGGGCCTCGTGGGCGGTGTCGAGGACGGTCCAGCCGGAGACGGTGATCTCGTTCATGAGGACGAGTATACCAGAACGGAATGATCTGTTCCACTCAGATCTCCTTGCCGGCGGGCCGTGCATTGGTCCACGCAATAGATTCTTTTCACCCTATGATTAGAGAGCACTACGTTGTGTGGCCGTCCCGCGGACCCGGGGAGAGTGACGACCATGACCAGCGCCCACCAGCGACTGGGCGAGCGCATCAGGCATCTGCGCGGAACCGTGGACGGCCGCCGGGTGCGCCGGCTCGCGGCCGTCGGCCGGGCCCGGCGGAGCGCGCGCAGCATCGTGCTGACCTGCGGCGACTATCTGGCCATCGGCGAGCATCCGCGGGTCGTCAGGGCGATGGCGGCCGGGCCGCGCGCCGCGCCGGGGGAGCACCCGCCGCGGGGCCGGGGCGGCGCCG
>NZ_JBEYYT010000939.1:0-1101 GCF_040645715.1 Spirillospora sp. NPDC046719
CGCCCGCCGGGGCCGCCGCGGAGCCGGCCCGGCGGCCCGTCACCAGTTCGTAAGGGTCGCGGACCTGTCACCGAAAGTAGCGTCAGAGTCGTGATCGACGTGATTCTCCCGTGCCTCAACGAGGCGGAGGCCCTGCCGTGGGTGCTGTCCCGGATGCCCGCGGGCTTCCGGCCCCTGGTGGTCGACAACGCCTCCACCGACGGATCCGCGCGCGTGGCCGCGGACCACGGCGCCGACGTGGTGCCCGCCGCGGCCCGCGGGTTCGGCGCCGCCTGCCACGCCGGGCTGCTGGCCGCCACCGCCGAGGTGGTGTGCGTCATGGACGCCGACGCGTCCCTGGACCCCGCCGAGCTGCCGCGGCTGACCGACGAGCTCGGCCGGCTCTCCGCCGGCGGGGCGCCGGCGCTGGTGCTGGGGCGGCGCCGCCCCGTCGGGCGCGGCGCGTGGCCGCCGCACGCCCGGCTCGGCAACGCCGTGCTGGCCCGGTCGCTGAACCGGCGCGCCGGCACCCGGCTGCGCGACCTGGGCCCGATGCGCGCCGCGCCGCGCGCCGGGCTGCTCGCGCTGGAGCTGGCGGACCGCCGGTTCGGGTACCCGCTGGAGATGGTGCTGCGCGCCGCCCGCGCGGGCTGGCGGATCGGCGAGCTGGAGGTGGCGTACCTGCCGCGCACCGGGGAGTCGAAGGTGACCGGGACGGTCGGCGGGACGGTCCGCGCCGTCCGCGACATGCGCCGCGTCCTGGCGGAGGTGGCCCCGTGAACGCCCCCGCCGCCCCCGCCGCCTCGGACGCCGCCGGCGCCGATGTCGATCTGATCGTCATCGCCAAGGAGCCGGTGCCGGGCCGGGTCAAGACCCGCCTGACCCCCGCCTACACGCCCGCCGAGGCCGCCGCGCTGGCCACCGCCGCGCTGCGCGACACCCTGGCCGCGGTGGCCGCCGCGCCCGCGCGGCGCCGCGTGCTCGCGCTGTCCGGCACGCCGGGCCCGTGGCTGCCCGGCGGCTTCGAGGTGGTCGCGCAGCGCGGCGGCGGGCTGGACGAGCGGCTCGCGCACGCCTTCGCCGACGCCTACGACGGCCGCCCGCTCGTCCTGATCGGGATGG
>NZ_JBEYYT010000940.1:0-1094 GCF_040645715.1 Spirillospora sp. NPDC046719
TGCTGGCCCTCGCGTTCGTGATGAACGCCTCCGGCCAGACCGTCACCCTCGGCACGACCTGCTGAAAGCCGAGGAGTGAGCGGGCGGCGTCCCGGGGCCCCGCGCCCCGGGACGTTGGCTCACCAGCCGGCGCGCTCGCGCAGGAACGCGGTGGTCGCCTCGTCCGCCGGATAGAACGACTCGATCGCCAGTTCGGCGACGGTGATGTCCACGGGCGTCCCGAACGTCGCGATGGTGCTGAAGAAGGACAGCTCCCGGCCGTCGATCCGCATCCGCAGCGGCACGAAGACGTCGTGGTCCGCCGGCGGGGCCATCGCCTCCCCCACGTCCCCCGGGAACGCGCGCAGCTCCTGGTACAGCTGCGTCAGCGCGGCGTCGGCGGTGAGCGCGACATGGCGCCGCACCCGGTCGATCATGTGGGCCCGCCACTCCGCCAGATTGAGGATGTTCTTGGCCATCCCGTCGGGGTGCATGCTGAGGCGCAGCACGTTCAGCGGTGGCTGCAGCAGTTCCGGAGGCGCGCCCTCCATGAACAACTGCGCCGCCGAATTGGCGTCGATCAGGTTCCAGAAGCGGTCCACCACCACGGCCGGGTACGGCTCGTGGCCGTCCAGCACCTGCCGCAGCGCCGCGCGGACGGTGTCCATCCGCGGTTCCTCGATCGGCGTCTCGTCGAACACCGGCGCGTACCCGGCCGCGACCAGCAGCAGGTTCCGGTCGCGCAGCGGGACGTCGAGGTGCTCGGCGAGCCGCAGCACCATCTCCCGGCTCGGGGCCGACCGTCCCGTCTCCACGAAGCTCAGGTGCCGGGTCGACACGTCCGCCTCCGACGCCAGCTCCAGCTGGCTCAGCCTCCGCCGCTGCCGCCATGCGCGCAGCTGCTCTCCGATAGGTCTCACGTCGCTCAACGCCGTCGTCATCGTCGTCACGTCCCTGACGCTATCGGGCCGGGGATCATGCCGGCGATTACGCCGGAGGTAATCCATCCACCCACGTCAGCCGCCCCTGACGCTGATGCCGGAACGACCGCCTGAACGTCCGCCGCACCGTCCGGCGGACCGCGTCCCGGCCTCCGCCCCGGTTATCGACCGGGG
>NZ_JBEYYT010000941.1:0-1091 GCF_040645715.1 Spirillospora sp. NPDC046719
CCCGGTCGCCACCGTCTGGTGATCAGCAATGAACTTTAGTTTTAACGTTTATATACCGTTGAATGCTATGGTTGGAAGTTCACTTGGTATCCAACTTAAAGGTCAAACTTATCAGGCTTATGGAAATGTTGGAACTAATGATTTCAACACAATTGTTGGTCAATTCTGGCATAATATTGAACAAAGCGATTTAGGTAAAACAATTCGTTTAAGTTTTCCGATACAAATAGATACTAAATATAAAACTTTTGATACTGCTCTAGCTGATACTGATAGCATTACTATTAGACAAATGACAGACACTTCAGGTCTTGTTTATTCTACTATCAAACTTGAACCAGGTTCAACCGCTACTCCATACATGCCCTCATCTAGCGAAGTCATAACTGCTGACTGGCCAAAGTATGTAGGAACTTATGTTGATACGAATCAAACTTCTAGTACGGAACCCAGTAAGTATGATTGGAATGAAATGAAGTATCGGGTTTATTTAGATGGTGTGCCTGTAGGCGGAAGTAAACTTCTGTCATTTGATTTGGAAAATCTAAAGGCGGGCACATCATACAATGTTCAGGTTAGTCAAATAAATGGCAATGTTGAAAGCGACAAGTCAGAAAGTATTGCTTTTAAAACAACACTACCCAAATAATAGAAATAGGAGAAATTAAATGGCTGATATAACAAAAATTATTCGTGGTATGCAAAATGGCGCTGAAACGATTGATAATAACTTTAATAAAATTAATCAAGAACTCGGAATCCTTGAAAAATTTGTGGATGTAATCTATCCAGTTGGTGCGTTTTTTATATCTAGTGTCTCTACAGACCCTAAAGACCTTTTTAAAACTGGAACATGGGCACGAGTAAAGGGTCGAGTGTTGGTCGGAGTTGATGAATCTGATACAGCTTTATCAACTAGCGGCAAGCAAGGTGGTTCAATTAATCCATTGTCACAACACACAATCATTCCAACTTCAGGAAACTTTGTTTTAGCTCGTGGAGCTGGCACAAACCACTGGGCTTCGGCTTCTGCACCAAGCGGTTCTTATGCAATGGATACAGAACCAAGTGGAATCACAGTTGGAGATAAC
>NZ_JBEYYT010000942.1:0-1086 GCF_040645715.1 Spirillospora sp. NPDC046719
TTAGATGCAAGTTGCTTATTGAAAAAAGAGATAAATCTTATTTTAATAATACTGAATCTGTAAAATAGGCGCTGCTTTACTACAGCTTCAACTTTAATCTTGGGCATTGGTTACCTCCTCGTTCGTTTCAGGAACTACTGTTCCCTTTTCACTAGATTGCTTGTCCTTGTCAAAGATAGCTGTAGAAACTTCTTCCTTTTTGATTTTTTCCATTTCAGCTTGGACATCTGGAATAACAGAAATGACACTCAAAGCAGTCTCTTGGCTTGTAATTCCCATAAGAATATTAGCAGTCTCGGCTTGCTCTTTAATATCTTTAGGCTCATTACGTGTAAAGGTGTACTCAATATCTTTCCAAGCATCTTTGTTTGAAACGTTCGTACTTAACTCACAATATAGTTTGTATCGACTATTCAAAGAAGATTGGAACTTACGTTGAAATGACAAAGCTAGGTTACTCATTGCTTGAAGCTTGTAAGCTAACGAGACACCACTTGATGACCCGAAAGATTCATCAGAGATATTCGCAACCATTGTTGTTTGGAAGATTAATTTAGTCAATCTGTCCAATAGATTTTCCGTTTGAGAATCACTATCCGGCTTTTCTAAGAATTTAACATCTACATTTTTCGCTTCGGAACTCTCGCCATAATAATTAATAACACGGTTACTACGAATGTTTTTCAAGTCCTCTTCTTCAACTGCAGCACCTAAGAATGCCAAGTACTGATCGCTGAAATAATCAACATCATTTGCTTTTTCACTAATTGCTTTGTTAAAAGCGTTGACTAATGAAATAACAGATTCAAAGATACTCATCCGTTCTTCGTTGAAATAGAACTCTACAACTGGCAAATCTGGATATGGGTTGTAAGTCTTTTCTCCAAAACTAATCTCATCATTTTCTCCGCTGATTTTAATAGTTTCAAGTAGAGTATAAACTTCTCCATGAAGTTTTTTGTCCTCGTCAACACCATATCTCACGGCAAATAAAGGCTCTTGTTTGACTGTATCGTCATAGACCATAAACATATTTTCTGGACTATTATAAACAACATTAGTTTGTGTCTCTTCGTCTTGATACAA
>NZ_JBEYYT010000943.1:0-1079 GCF_040645715.1 Spirillospora sp. NPDC046719
CCGGCGGGGACGCTCTGGCTGGCCGCCGCGAGCGCCGCCGCGGCCGCGGCGCTCGCCCGGGTCGGGCTGCCGGACGTACCGGCGCCGAACCGCGGGGGCTCCGGGGTGGCGCGCGAGACGTGGCGGGTGAACCGGCGGCTGCTCGGCGCCCGCACCACGCGGGGCCTGCTGCTGGCGTTCTGGCTGCCGCTGTCGCTGTCCGTCGGGTCGGAGGCGATGGCGATCCCGTACGCGAGCGGGCTCGGGAGTCCGGGGGCGGCCGGGCTGATGCTGTCGTCGGCCGCGGCCGGGATGTTCGCGGGCAACCTGCTGGTCGGCCGCTGGATCCGCCCCGGCCTGCGCGACCGGCTCACGTTCCCGCTCGCGCTGCTGACGGGCGCGCCGCTGCTGCTGTTCGCCCTCCACCCGCCCTTGCCGCTGGCCTGCACGCTGATGCTGGCGGGAACGGTCGGCCTCGGCTACGACCTGCCGCTCCAGCGCCGGCTCGTGGACGCGACGCCGGAGGCCGTGCGGGGCCAGGCGATCGGGCTGGCGAGCACCGGGGTGATGACGGGCCAGGCCGCCGCGATCGGCGGCGCGGGCGCGCTCGGCGACCTGCTGGCCCCGTCGCAGGTCATCGCCCTCTGCGGGGCCGCCGCGGTGCTCGCCGCGCTCGCCCTCCACCGCCACCTGCGCTGACGGCGCCTATTCGGCGGAACGGCGGCGGCGTCGTCCGGGCCACAGGAGCCAGGTCTGGAGCGCCCCGGACCCGGTCGTCGCGACGTAGAACAGGACGTTGGCGAGGGCCTGCGGCATCTCCCCGAAGTCGAGGAGGTAGAGGCTCACCATCGACAGCGGCGCGGTGGCCAGGATGAGGAAGACGCCGATGAAGCCGGGGTCGTCCGCGAACAGGTCGGCGGCGAGGACGATCCCGGTCGTCACCGTGACGGCGGCGCCGTAGCCGACGGCGATGGCGAGCCGCACCCGGTCGGCCGTGCCGCGGGCCGGCCGGGGGGATCGGGGGGTGCGGGCGGAGAAAGAGGAGAACATGCCGGCAATGCTCGCCGCGCGCCCGGTGGCGCCGCCTGAGTACCGGTACT
>NZ_JBEYYT010000944.1:0-1075 GCF_040645715.1 Spirillospora sp. NPDC046719
AGCGCGAGCAGCCCCTGCCCGCGCCGCCGCTCGCCCTCGCCGTGCGGCATCCGCAGGGCGCCGTCGCGGAAGGCGACCTCGTGCCACTCGCCGCGGCACCGGATGCGGACCGGGCCGGGGCGGTCCGGTCCGGGCGGGCCGCCGGGACCGGCGAACGCGCGGGCCGGCGCGAGCGCGGCGCGGACGAGCGGGTGCAGCTCCTCGGCCGGGACGACGCCGTGCCGCAGCGCCTCGACGTCCGGCGCCATCCGCCACGCCGCGTCCGGGAGCACCGGCGTCCCCCCGCCGAGGTCGTCCCGGGACGCCAGCTCCACGCCGAGCCCGCCGCCCTCGCGACGCAGAACGACGCCCACGTGCTGGTTGGCGGGGATCCAGTACGTGTCGCCGTGCCCGCGTTCCGACAGCCGCCGGACCTCGTCCGCGAGGCGCGCGGGGGCCAGCGGCAGCCGCGCGAGGACGTCGGTGGTCTCGACGACCCCGCCGCCGAGGTACTCCTCCAGCTCTACGCCCGTCTCGTCGACGGCGATCCCCGCCGCGGCGAAGGCGCCCAGCACGTCGCCGGCCTCGTGCAGCAGGATCGCCCGCTCGGCGTGCGCGACCGGGTCGTCCCCGCCCGGGGCGGCGGACGGGAGCAGGCCGGGCGGCCGGGGCGTCCCGTCCGGCTCCAGGAACGGCGCGCGGGTGCCGTCGCCGCCGCAGCGTTCCCGCAGCTCATCGGTGCGCCGGACGTCCCACAGGTGGCGTGCGGTGTCCCACTGGTGCTGCAGGTTGTGCCACACCGACAGGTAGGGCAGGTCGGTGTTCAGGTACGTCCAGCCGGTGTCGGTCGAGATCGCGCCGAACCGGAGGGTGAGCCGCTGCGGCCCGTGGACGAGCTGCCGCGGCGTCGTGACGTGCAGGGTGCGGCGGGGATCGTCCGGGGCGGCGGACAGCACGAGGGCCTGGTCGGGGACCAGCGTCGTCCGTCCCCGGCCGACCCGCGGCGCGTGCCAGCGCAGCAGGTCGGGAGCCAGGTGCCGGAGGTCGTCCTCCAGCGCGTCGGCGACCTCGCGGCCGTGCTCGCGCGCGACGTCCG
>NZ_JBEYYT010000945.1:0-1071 GCF_040645715.1 Spirillospora sp. NPDC046719
TGACATAATATTTTCGGCACTATCTTTAAGTAGGGAGTTGGTCGCTGTTGTGATCCCTCCGTAGCGTCCAATCTGATACTTAACAAGTTTAAGATTGGGATCGTCATTGGCTCCAATGGTTTCATCTTCGCTATCTAATTTTGTAAGTGGGGTAATATTTGTCCATTTCTCATAAACACGAGAACCTGAGGCTGTAGTTACATTTTCAACATTGACATATTGCTCCATCACATCATATTGGCGTTTCAAGACATTAATCGAAGTTCTTAAATCTTGGGGAATGGTTAAGCCAGCCGCTTCGCCTGATTCATCTTTAGAGGAAGTGACTAGATTTGTGATTTTAGAATCGCCTCTCATTAAGGCTTTAAAATCTGAAATGAAAGAATGATCGGTTTGGTTTTCTCCATTTCCTAAGGGAAGTTGTCCGCTTGAGCGAAGATGAGCAACTTGCGTCGCTTGTGCTTCGTCGACTTGATTTCTAAGTGCATCACAACGAGCTTGTGCATGATCTCTCTTTGCGGTCAAATCTCTTAAAGTTTGAGCTGAGAAGTTTTCATTTTTGAGCATTTGATTGATTTTATCATTATAATTTTCTACTTTTTCGCCTGCTTCAATCCACAGCTCATTGAGTGTATTTAGTGTTTGATTCATTGTATTGATTCCTTATTTTCTATTGGTAAAGATACCAATTTATCGAAACTACAGATAAGGCCTGTATTTCATTACGTTAATTGCGCTTTTTATAAATGAGTTAAAACAACTGATTTTGTTGGAGACCTTGCTCGCATTTTTACTCCTTTCTTATTCTTCTAATTCAAATCAGTAAATTCATTTTGTCGGACAGCGTACTTTTTTCATGTTTTTATTTCCTCTGATAAATTCCTAGCGAAGTAGGAAAAGTACGGTAACACGGTAACAACACTCTACAAATAGCTTAACCATGCGGTTTAAGTTGTTACCGCTAACGGTAACATGTTACCGAAGTACGGTATCACTTTCGCTTTTTCTTACGTAAATAACCCTTAGTGACCTTTTTTTGTTTATCATCGTCCCAATGAAATAGCCGTCTAA
>NZ_JBEYYT010000946.1:0-1067 GCF_040645715.1 Spirillospora sp. NPDC046719
CCGCCAGTCATTAGGAAAGCGAACGTGCTGTTCTATCCAATAACTATTGGAATAAATTCGGGCTTCTTTATTATTTCCTTGGAAGAAATCTTCTACAGCACAAGCCACTTTGCCTTGAATCTTATCCCTGACAGAACGAGCAAAAGACCGACCGCCATTGTTACGCTCGATTCTTGATGCATTTACTCTGTTATTAATTAATTGATTGGCCACTGCGTTTTCTGTGTATTCCATCGGTTTTTGAGTGTAAATGATATCCAGTACATCCGCAAAGCCGTCTGAGGTTTCGCCCCATACAATCGAACAGAGATAGTCTTTCCCAGTGTCTGCAGTATCGCAATAATTCCAAATCTTTTTGTACTCTGAGCGAGCGTTGTAGGTTTGGAACTCACTATATAATCGACCTTTGACATCAATTGGCTCTTGCTGGTAGTTGGCGCTAGCTATATCAGCACCCATTGTTTTTACTTTGCGCTTATAATCTTCAAGAGTCAGAACGTCATCACAAAGCATTTCATTCGTTTGCTCGTTGAAAGCCTTGAAATTAATATGCTTTACTCGATAGCCATTCTTAGGCAGTTCACGCAAAGCCCGTCCGGCTAAATCTTCGCTATGCCAACGAGTCATATTGATTATGATTTTACCGCCTGACTCCAAACGCGAAAGCATGGTATTTACGAACCAGTCCCAATGTTTTTCTAATACTGTCGCGTTGTTAGCTTCCTCAGCATTCTTGATAACATCATCAATGATAATAATGTCAGCACCGAAACCTGTTGCAGTCCCTGTTGGAGAGGTTGCCAGATAGTTATTATAGCCGTCCGACAAACTCCAAAGGTTTTTCGCAGCATCTCCATACTTAATTGCAGCATCGAAAATATCAGAGTAAACGATTTTATTTTCGTCTGCTTTTTCTTCTTGAAGTGTATTACGAACATTTTTAGAAAAGACTGTAGATAAGGTTTCGTTATATGAGCCAGTCATGATTTTCTTCGTGTGGTCATTACCAAGCACCCACTCTACAAACTTACCAAGTGTGAGAGATTTCCCATGACGTGGTGGAAGGT
>NZ_JBEYYT010000947.1:0-1066 GCF_040645715.1 Spirillospora sp. NPDC046719
CGGGGACGTCGTCGCGCGGCGCCACCCGCACCGGCGCGCCCGCGGCCGCGCCGCCGGCCAGGGTCATCCCGCATTGCAGGGCGCAGTACGGGCAGTGCGTGGGAGTCCCGGTCATGCCGGAAGGCTCCGGCGATGCCGTTTCGCCGCCGCTTCCGACATGTGACCCGCGCGTTAATTGCGGTTCACGCCCGCGCGTCCGGCAAGGTCAGCCGCCCGTTCCGGCGGCACGGGCGGAACGGTCCGGCAATGGTTGACGATCGCGTGTCAAGCGTTGTCGGCGATTGTCAGGGTCCATTCGTCACCGTCCGGCCGGTTGCCGAACCGGATTCGCGGCGGCCCGGCGATCTCGCGGAAGATGCGGTGCCGGGCCCGCCGCGGCGAGGATCATAAGACGGTCGTCCGGCCTAATCTCGGTACATGCCCGACCTTGCTTACTACGCCTCGCTGCCGCGCTCCCGCGGCGCCGCGGCGGCACTGCTCCTGGACGACCTCGGGCGGGTCCTGCTGGTCAAGCCCACCTACAGCGAGGGCTGGTTCCTGCCCGGCGGGGTCATCGAGACCGACGAGTCCCCGCTCGCCGCGTGCGTGCGCGAATGCCGCGAGGAGCTCGGCCTCGTCCCCCGCCTGGACGGCCTCGTCTGCGTCGACTGGGGCTCCCCGCGCGACGACGGCGTCGACTCGGTCAACGTGTTCGTCTTCGGCGGCGCCATCAGCGACGCCGAGCTCGCCGCGATCCGGCTGCCGCCCGACGAGCTGTCCGACCACGTCCTGGTCGCGCCGGAGAAGATCCCCGAACTGTCGCCCGCGCACGTCTCGCGCCGGATGGAGCCCAGCCTGCGCGCCCTCGCCGACGGCCGCCCCGTCTACCTGGAGGACGGCCGCGAGCCCGCGTTCGGCGGCGCGGGGCGGACCGCCGGCTGAGCGGGCGGCCACGCCACCGCCGGTGGCGAGGCGCCGGCCCGGCCCGGCGCCGGGGGGCGGCCGGGGGAGCCCCCGGGGGGCGCCGGGGGGGGGGGGGGGGGGGCGGGGCGCGGGGGGCGGGGGCGGGGGGGCGGCCGGGGCGCGA
>NZ_JBEYYT010000948.1:0-1058 GCF_040645715.1 Spirillospora sp. NPDC046719
CCCGCCCGGCTCCTGCTCCTCGACGAGCTGCCCCGCAACGAGGGCGGCAAGGTGCTCAAGCGGCAGCTCACCGACCTCTTCGAGAACTGACCACCACCAGCACAACCCAGGGAGCACATGTGGGCACCGCCGAGGCGACCTCCGCACAGCACGCCGTCTGGTTCACCGAGCGGGCCGGGGTCGCCGGCACGGCCTACCACATGGCGATCGGCGTACGGTTCGCCGCCGGACTCGACCGTCGGGCCCTCGTCGCGGCCTGCGCCTCGGTGACCGACCGGCATCCGATCCTCGCGGCCAGGATCGTCGGCGACGACGACGGCACCCCGCGCCTGGCACCGGCCGACACCCGTCCGACGGTCGGCTTCGCGGAACTGACCGACGCCCGGGTGACCGAGGAGATCGCCCGGACGTACGACCTGACGACCGGACCACTGGCCCGGTTCACCCTGCTCACCGACGCCGACGACACGCACCTGCTGCTCGTCACCGCACACCATCTGGTCTTCGACGGCATGTCGAAGGACATCCTGCTCCGGGACCTGGCCGCCGCGTACGCCGCCGCCCGTGGCGGTGCCACCGTGGACCCCGGGCCCCGACCCGACGAGTACGCCGGCCTCGCCACCGCCGAACAGCAACGCGTCGCCGTCGACCTGCCCGCCGCCCGCGACCACTGGCGGCGGCACTGGTCCGGGCTCGGTGAGGTGGTCCTGCCCGGCCTGCGGCGGCTGCCCACCGGCGCGGAGCCCGGTGTCGCCGTCCCCGTCGACCTGCCCAGCGATCTGGTCGACGGCGTCGACCGGGCCGCGCGGTCGCTCGGGGTGACCCGCTTCGAACTGCTCCTCGCGGTGCTGCACGCGCTGCTCGCCCGCTACGGCAACCGGGACACCCCGGTCGGGGTGGCGCTCTCCACCCGTACCCCCGACCAGGCCGACCGGATCGGACTGTTCGTCAACGAACTGCCCGTCACCGCCGACCCGGCCGGCGGGACGGTCCGCGCACACGCGCACACCGTCCGGGCCCGGCTGCGCGAGGTGTACCCGTTCCGCGCGGTGCCGTTG
>NZ_JBEYYT010000949.1:0-1048 GCF_040645715.1 Spirillospora sp. NPDC046719
CGCGCCGCCTGACCCGGCGCCGGTCGCCGGGCGCAGCAGGTACACCTCGCCGAGCGGCTCGGCGACCGCGACGCGGCCGTCGGGCAGGGTGACGGCGCCACCCTCGGACGGCACGGCCAGCCGCAGGCCCCGCCAGTCCTCGCGGCGGGCGGCGAGGATCCGCCCGGACGCGGTGACCAGCACCCCGGCGCCGCGCAGCTGCCCGAGGAACCGCTCGCGCAGCCGCTCGTCGCGCCGCCGCATGTCGACCTCCAGCCGCGCCTCGGCGAGCCGCGCGGCGGCGGCGACCAGCGCGACCGTCGCCGGGTGCAGCGCCTCGACGGTGGCGCTGACGTCGATGCAGCCGATGGTCCGGCCGGTGTCGGGGTCGGTGATCGGGGCGCCGGCGCAGGACCAGCGGTGCAGGACCTGCGCGACGTGCTCGGTGGCGTAGACGTACTCGGCGCGGCCGGTGGCGAGGGCGGTGCCGATGCCGTTGGTGCCGACGGCCGCCTCCGACCAGCAGAACCCCTCCATCAGCCCGATCCGCTCGGCCTCCCGGCGGACGGCGGGCGGGCCCTGCGTCCACAGCGCGCGCCCCGCCTCGTCGGTGATCACCATCAGGTGCTCGGTCTCGTCGGCGACGTTCCGCAGCAGGTCGCGCAGCAGCGGCAGGTGCGGGTCGAGCGGGTGGACGCCGCGGGCGTCGGCGACGGTGTCGCGGTCGAACACCAGCGGCGCCGCCGCGATCTCGGCGGCCACCCCGGCGGCGCGCGAGCGCCGCCACGACTCGGCGATCGGCGGGCGCGCCGCGACCACCTGGTTCTGCACCACCATCAGCGCCTTTCCCCTGCGGAGACAACGTCGACGGGTTTGAGGATCGGCCCATCGGGCGGGCCGTGCAACCGGTTCGAGGGAACCCGAACGGGCCGGTTACGGCACCGTGTGTGATCGGCCGGTCGCAACGTGCATGCAACGTGGGGGCGCCTAACGTTCCGTCCGCTGGGAGCCGAGGGCCATCCTGTGGGCCCCGCCGCCCCGAGCGCGTCCGGGGGGAATGCGCACGGGG
>NZ_JBEYYT010000950.1:0-1047 GCF_040645715.1 Spirillospora sp. NPDC046719
CGGGGGGGTCTGGGGGGTGGGGGGGGTGGGGGGCGCCGAGGGGGGGGGCCGCGGCCCCGCGGGGGGGGGGGGCGCCCCTTGGCCCGGCCCCCCGGGGGGCCGCCACGGGGGGCCCCCCCCCCCGCCGCCCCGCCGGCGGGCGCGGCGCCGCGCGCCCCCCCCCCCACGGAGCTCGGCGAGCTGATCGGCAGGCTCGCCGGCGACGAGGAGATGGACCGGGAGACCCGGCGGCGGCTGCTCGGCCGGCTGGTCCGGCTGCTCGGGCAGGGTGCCCGCCGGGCCGGCGCGGCGGGCATCGGGCGCGGCCGCTGGCTGGCCGACCTGCTGCTGGAGGCGGCCCCGCACATCCCGATCCGTGATCTGGAGACGCTGAGCCGCCACCACCACGGGCTGTCCGGCGAGGATCTCGCCGACAACCTGGTGAAGGTGGCGGGCAACGCCACCACCGCCGTGGGCGCGGCGGGCGGTGCGCTCGCCGCGGTGGAGTTCGCCGCTCCGCCGCTGCTGCTGACCGCCCCCGCCCAGATCGCCGCCGAGACCCTCGTGGTCGCGGCGATCGAGGTGAAGCTGATCGCCGAGCTGCACGAGGTGTACGGGGTCAGCGTCCAGGGCACCGGCACCGTGCGGGGGGCGGCGTTCGTCACCTCCTGGGCGCGCCAGCGCGGCGTCAACCCGCTGGAGGGCGGGACGTTCACCAGCGCGCTCGGCTCGGCGGCGAAGGCGGCGCTGCGCAAGCGGATGATGCGCACGTTCGGCCGCCACATGACGACGATGGGCCCGCTGCTGACCGGCGCCGCCGCGGGCGCCGCGCTCAACCGGGCCGCGACGAAGGCGCTGGCCGCGAAGGTCCGGCAGGACCTGCGCGGATCCGCGGGGGCCCTGCCCCCGCCGCCGGGCGGCACGTTCGGCTGAGCGGCGTCCGGCCGCGGCGGATCCGCGTCCCCCTCGCGGAGCCGGACGGCGCGCCGGGCGGGGGCGCGGGGGCCCCCGGGCCCCGGCGGCGCGGCCCGCGCGCCGCTCGCCGGGGGCGCGGCCCCCCCCGCCACA
>NZ_JBEYYT010000951.1:0-1047 GCF_040645715.1 Spirillospora sp. NPDC046719
CGACCAGTGCGGTCTCCTCGTCACCGGCCTTGAAGCTGACCTTCTCCGACGTGCCCGGCGCGACGGTCCGCGTCTCGGTCTTGTCGCCGTAGGTGAACTCCACCTTGACCGGCACGCCACCCTCCGGGTTCGAGGCGGTCAGCGCGAAGGTCTCGCAGTCGGCGTCGGTGGTGACGGTCGGCAGCGGGCAGTCCTCGGGACGCTGCCACGTGTACGTGCCGCCCTCGATCACCTTGCCGTCGACCAGGACCTCGATCGCGCCGGCGTTCTCGGCGGGCACCACGGTCTCGTTGTCGGCCTTGCCCGGCTCGACGGTGACCTTCTTGGACCAGCCGTTCTCGCCGCGCACCTCGAACTCGACGGCGTACCGGGAGAGCGTGCCGTCGTTGCTCAGCGACACGGTCACCGTGCCGTCGCAGGCGGAGGCGAAGGTGGAGGCGGGGGTGGTGCAGTTCTTGCTGCCGCCGTTGTACCAGCCCTGCGGGCCGGACGAGCGGTTGCCGGGGGCACCCTTCTCGCCGAGCTTCTTGTCACCGTAGCGCTTGCCGTTCTCGACCAGCGGGTCGATGACCTCGTCCACGCCGCCCCAGATCAGGTCGACCTGGGTGTGGCAGTCCGGGACGCCGACGTTCAGCGCGATCTCGGTCTGGGTGCCGCCGAGGAAGTCACTGGCCGGCGCGCCGTAGACGTACTGCGGGGTGGCGAACTTCGGGCGCGGCGCGAAGTACGACACCAGCGTGAAGTACTGCTTCGCGTCACCGCAGAGCGGCAGGTCGCCCTCCAGCTTCACGGTCGCGGTGCCCTTCGGGCCGTCGAACGTGTGGCTGTACTTGGCGTCGCTGGCGTCGACGCACTTCGGCGCGGGGGCGCACGCAGCGTCGGCGGCCAGGTTGATGCTGCCCTTGTTGGTCTGCTCGCGCCGGTTGTCCCAGCGGCCCTCGACGACGAGCTCGGAGGTCGCGGTCTCGCCCGGCACCCGCTGCACGGCCTCGACAAAGCCGCCCTTCGGGATCGCGACGCCCTGCAGGTCGACGGCCTCGGCGCCCG
>NZ_JBEYYT010000952.1:0-1043 GCF_040645715.1 Spirillospora sp. NPDC046719
GGCGGCCCGCCGGGCGCCGGGGCGCCGTAGCCCCCCGGCCCGTAACCGGGGTGGTACGGGCCGCCGGGGCCGGGCTGGGCGGGAGGCGGGGGGTAGCCCATGAAGGCTCCTGTGCGAGGCGTGGCAGCGCGATGGTCAGGCGACACCATAGCGCCGCCATCTCGCATTCTTCGCGCCTTTCCGGACGAACCGGCCCGCCTCCGGTTCAGCAGCCGGAGACCTCCGCCCCCGGAACGGGCTCCGGGACCTTGTCGACGACCTCGGTCCGCACCACCGCGCTGGCGAACAGGGTCGACCCGCGCTTCCCGAGCTGGTCGCTGGAGCGGGTGACGACGTTCCGGGTCCCCAGGTACCGGTGGGTCACGGGGTCGAAGACGAGCTCCTCCCGCACCCCGTCCCGCGTGCGGGTGACCGCGACGCCGTGCCGCCCGACCGCGTCCACCGAGTCGCTCGCCAGCCGCACCCCCGAGATGCGGGCGATGGCGCGGAACAGCGCCGCGCGCACGGCGGGCGGCGCCGGCCGGTCGATCAGGTCGATGACGGCCTCCCACTGCCGCTCGGCCCGCGTGCCGTCGCCGCTGGTCGCCAGCAGCCGGAGCAGGGCGTCCGGGTCGGCGGGGACGTCGCCGAGGTAGGGCCGCTCGATCGGTGGCACCTGCCCGCAGGGCTTGAGCACGCTGTCGCCGTCCGGCGGGACGCCCTCGTCCGGCCGGGGCCGGATCCAGTTCTTCAGGCGGACGAGTCCGGTCCGGGACCCGTCGACCGAGATCCACGACTGGTTGCGGTCCTTGTACCAGCGCCCCTTGCTCATGACCCGGCGCAGTTCGATCGTGTCCTGGTAGACGAACTGGTCGGGCCGCGGGACCGGATCGGTGCCGGCGCGGTCGGCGGCCTGGTCGAGCAACGCCCCGACGGCGGCGGGCGGCGGGGGCGGCTCCGCCGGCCGGTACGTCGCCACGACGGTCGCCCCCACGGTCGCGCAGGCCCCCCCGGGCGCCCCGGACCGCAGCAGCGGCCTGCGGGGCCGGGCGCACCCGCCGGGG
>NZ_JBEYYT010000953.1:0-1034 GCF_040645715.1 Spirillospora sp. NPDC046719
GTCGTCGGGCGCGGCGACCCGCTCGGCCGCACCGGCACCGCCGGGGCCTGCGGCGGCGCCCCGGCCGCCCGCGCCGAGGTCCGCTTCGACCTGCGCCGCGGCGCCGCGCCCGTCCCGCTGGACGGCGCCGTCATCGGCGGCTGGACGTTCAGCGAACGCGCGAAACCGCTGCTCGGATTCGCCGAGCGCGGCCTGCTCCAGGTGCTTCCCGGGGGCCTCATCGCCAACCTCGGCGCGGTCCCCGCGGCGGATGCCCCGCCGAAAGCGCCGGCGCCCGGCCACGAGCCGGGCGGCGGCGCAGGATCGGCCGGCGACCCGTCGCCGTCCGCTACCCAGAACAGGAGTCCGAGCGGTGCGAACACGCAACAGTGACGATCCCGCGGTGCCCGCGTGGGTGCTGCGAACCGTGCTCGTCGGCGCGGTGCTGGTGCTCGCCGGCGCCGCGACCCCGCCGGGCGCCGTCGCCGCGGCGCAGGCGCAGTACTTCCTCTCCTTCTACGCGGGCGTCTTCACGCTGCTCGCGCTGACCGGCGCGGTGATGACCGGACTGCTGGCCACCGAGCGGCTGATCCTGAAGATCCGGCACCGGGTGCTGGCGCAGGGCGCGCACCGCGCGTGCGCGGTCGTCGCGTCGGTGATGGTCGTCGCGCACATCGCGGTCAAGGTGCTGGGCGGGCTCGCGACGCCCGCGCAGATCGTGGTGCCGACGCCGGACGCGGTCGGCCTCGGCACCGTCGCGTTCGAGCTGATGGTGCTGATCGCGATCACCGGCATCCTGCGGACCCGGTTCGTGGCCCGCGCCCGCCCGTGGGTGTGGCGCTCGATGCACGCCGTCGCGTACGTCTCGTGGCCGATCGGGATCCTGCACGGCCTGACCGCGGGACGGGTCGCGGCGAACTGGGTGGTGCTCAGCTACGTGATGAGCGTCGTCTTCGTCGTCATCGCGCTCGCCACCCGGCTCATCGTGGTGATCAAACCGCGCGAGGTCGGGCGGGCGGGCGACGGCTTCGCCGCCGGTGAGCGGGCGGCTGCCG
>NZ_JBEYYT010000954.1:0-1032 GCF_040645715.1 Spirillospora sp. NPDC046719
CTGTAGTGGCACACTCATTCCCTCCACGACGCACTTCCGATCTGGCTGCGGATCCTGGTCCAGGGGAAGCTGCCGCTGATGCGCCCGCCGCCTGGATCCGGTCCAGCTCGGCGCGGTCCGCGCCGGCGTCGGTGATCAGCATGTCGACCTCGCCGATCGGGGCGATCCGGGAGAAGGCGCGGTGCCCGATCTTGGAGCCGTCGGCGAGCACCACCACCCGGCGGGTGGCCCGCATCAGGCAGTGGTCGGTGCGGGCCTCGATCTCGTCGTGGGTGCTGATGCCGGCCTCGGCGTCGATCCCGTCCACGCCGAGGAAGACCAGGTCCAGGCTGATGTCGGCGAGGGTGCGGTCGGCGATCGGCCCCACCAGCTCGTAGGACTCGGGGCGGACGCCGCCGCCGGTGACGACCAGGTCGATCGCGGGCCGCACGGACAGGTCGGCGGCGATGTTGAGGGCGTTGGTGACGACCTTGAGCGCGCGGCCGGTGGACAGCAGCCGGGCCAGCTCGGTGATCGTGGTGCCGCCGTTGAAGCCGACCGAGTGCACCGAGCCGTCGACCAGCCGCACCGCGGCCTGCGCGATGCGGCGCTTCTCCTCCTGGCTGCGGCCGCCGCGGTAGCGCATCGGCAGCTCGTAGATGACCTCGGCCGCCATCGCGCCGCCGTGCGTGCGCTTGAGGAGCTGCTGCTCCTCCAGCACCTGCAGGTCGCGGCGGATCGAGGCGGGCGAGGCCTGCAGCTCGGCCGACAGGTCGACCACGCTCACGGAGCCGTGCTCGGCGAGCCGTTCGAGGATGAGGGGAAGACGGTCCTGCTGACGCATCCGATCATTATAGAGTACAAAGGATGCGCGAAAGTAGCCGTTTCAGCGGGAAATAATCACGCAATTTGCGCGAGTGCTTCGGCGAGGGTCGCCTGCCCGGCGGTGCCGCCGGGGGGGGGGGGGGGCGGCGCGCCGCCCACCCCGCCCCGCGCGCGCGCGTGGGCCCGGTGGCCGCGGGGGCGCCCCCCCCCGGGGAAGCCCGCGGCGGA
>NZ_JBEYYT010000955.1:0-1032 GCF_040645715.1 Spirillospora sp. NPDC046719
CGTCCACTCGCCGGCGGGGGCGGCCCGCGGGGGGGGGGGCGCCCCCGCCGCCGTCCCGAAGGCGCTGTTCTGGCTGGGGCACCACGGCAACCCGGGCCTCCGCGAGGGCCTCATCGAGGCGCTCCGCGCCGTGCTGGGCGACGCGTCGGCCGCCGTCGTCCTCGCGGCGGCGGACCAGGCCGCCGACGACCGCGCCCGCGCGCTCCTATGCGCCGCGCTGCCCGCGCTCGCCCCCGGCCGGTTCTCGGAGGAGGCGGACGCCGCCGCCGACGTCCGAGGGCTCGCGGAGCACGGCTGGGACATCGAGACCGCCCGCCGCGTCCTTGACGCGCGGACGCGCGGCAAGGCGGTCCCCGCGTCGTTGCGTCCGCTGCTGCCCCGCTGGCTCGACCTGGCCGAATCGGACCCGCGCGCGCTGCGCCTCGCCGTGGACCTCTGCGTCCCGCCGTGGACGGCGACGGAACTGGAGGTCTTCGCCCGGTCCGCCGCGCTCCTCGTCGAGGCACTGGTCACCGGAGAGGCGCGCCGCGACGCCCCGTCCGGCGCGACAGGGCGACGGCTCCGCGAACTGGTGAAGCAGGTGGTGCCTCGGCTCGGCGCGGGGGAGAGGTTCCAGGTCGCCGAGCGGGTGCGGGCACTGCCGCCGAGCACGGTGTCGATCACCCTGCTGAACCTGTGCGGCGCGGTCGTGACGCGCGACGATCTCGAGCGCGCGCTCGCCGCCGCACGGCACGTCCCCGATCGGGCGGCGGACGAGGAGGCCGTCCTGCGGGAGGCGTTCGCGCAGGACGCGCTGGAGCACGCGACCGCCGCGCGCGAGGCGATCAGGGACGCGGCCCGCGAGCCGGACGAACTGCGGCGCCTCCGGGACGGGCTGCGGAGCCCGTCCCGCGAGGTGCTCGACGCCCTGATCCGGGCCTTCCCGGACGCCCCCGCCGCCGCGCGGCCGCTCCTGCTCGACTGGATGGAGGCGGTGCAGCCGCTCGGGCTCCTCGCGGCGCTCCGCGAGCGTCCACGGCGGGGCGCCGAGCG
>NZ_JBEYYT010000956.1:0-1028 GCF_040645715.1 Spirillospora sp. NPDC046719
TCTGAAATTTCTGCGACAAAATCTGAACTAAAACGTATCGGAAATAATATCAATCAAATTGCTAAACATTTAAACGAAAATAAAAATAATCAGACAAAAGAATTGATGTCTGATTATCAAAAGCAATTAGAAAACTTGGAAAATAAAATTCAAAAAGTTGTTCATTTTATTTCGGAGAGGGAGTAAAAATGACAGTGAGTTATATGCCAAAACAATCGAACGGAACAGTTCATTCTTCAACAGTTGTGAGCTGTTTTTTGAATGCTGATGAATAGTGAGATTAGAGCAGGTCATAAATAAGGGTCATATTTAAAAGCTAAAATTGTACGTTTTAGTCAATTACATACAAGGGTTCTGTTGCAAAGTTTTAAATAAAGAATAAAATCCCTTACGGTATCTATGATTTAGGCTGTTATTCCCATTAATACCTTGATTTCAGTAGACACCGAAAAGCCGAAGAGAGTGCCTTCTTTTCGGGTTTTCTTATATAATCCTCGAATGGCTTCCATGCCCTTAATCGTGGTAGAGGCAGTGCGTAAACTTCGATAGAATTTATTGCGTCTCTTTACTGGACGATGGTCTTGTTCAATCAAATTATTCAGGTATTTAATGGTACGATGTTCTGTCCCTTGATAAAAGCCGTATTCTTTTAGTTTCTTAAAGGCACTTGTAATAGAGGGGGCTTTATCTGTGACTACAACCTTCGGTTCATCAAACTGCTTCACTAACCGCTTAAGAAAAGCATAGGCTGCTTGTGTGTCCCGTTTTTTACGTAACCAAATATCCAAGGTTAAACCATCTGCATCGATGGCTCGATACAAATAATGCCATTTTCCTTTAATTTTGATGTACGTTTCATCCATTTTCCATGAATAAAAGGATTTTTTATTTTTCTTTTTCCAAATTTGATAGAGTAGTTTGCCATATTCTTGCACCCAACGATAAATCGTCGTATGAGAAACGTTAATGCCACGATCATATAAGATTTCTTGAACTTCACGATAGCTAAGGTTATAACGAAGATAGTA
>NZ_JBEYYT010000957.1:0-1028 GCF_040645715.1 Spirillospora sp. NPDC046719
ATGATTTAGAAATCCAGCACCTAAAGCAGAATTATGAAATAAACAACAGTTTTTATAGCAATGACACTATTATAAGCTTTTCATCAATGTTTATAGCTTTATCAGCATTTTTGATTTCAACCTTGTCGTCACTCCAAAATACAAAAACAACTCGATTAATCACTCTTTTGGGAACATTAGAGGTGAGTTCAAAATCTAATGAAATTCTTGTATATTTCTTCATTTTTATTATGATTATATTTATGGTTTATATCTTTAGAAGAGCAATATTTCCAAAAAAACCACAAAAACTCTCTGATGTTATTTTTTTGCTAGAAGAAGTCTTAAAAATCCCTGAACCTCTACTATAAAAATAAGGAATGACTTACCAAGTCAATTTCTGCCAACATTTGCCAACAATTAGCAAGGGAGCTGACGCAACCAATCCTTGCATTAGGTCATAACAGCATGTAAATTTTGTATGTTGCTAGAATTTGCTGTGTATTTGTAACTACGGAGCTATAACATTTTTGTTTTGAATGGGTACACCTCAAAGTTACCCCTGACCTACGTGATGTCGGTATAGACTTTGTCTAGTGTTGATAACCTCCACAATTTTGAGGGCGTTAAAATCTTTACACCCTTAACAGTATTTTAGTGGTATAGCTTTCTGCCACAAGTGGCAAAAACGAAAATTTCGTTGTTGTTATTAAGGGGTCGTGATTCGCGACTTGCTAGGGAGGAACGAATCGGAACCCCCTTTTTTAGGGTCTCAGATAACGAAAGATACTTTTTCACAATTTTGTGATTAACCTTGTCTAAACCTTGTTAGTTTTATCTAGCCATAATCTCATTTTATTTATATGTTTTTGGTTTCACTTTTTTCTGAAACCAATAATAGGATATGAACATTTTTGTACAAATCTCTATAGGTTCACTCTGAAATAGCATATTTTGCGACCGACAAAGATGTCGGGAGCAAACTCACAAACCGCATAACAGCAATTTTAGTTGACTCTAACAAAATTGGAACTAGTGGTTATTTCCCT
>NZ_JBEYYT010000958.1:0-1026 GCF_040645715.1 Spirillospora sp. NPDC046719
ATCTGAATATGATAAAAAAACACCAGCATTAGCTGGCGTCATTCTCATTGTCTTTATTTCTTTCTTGATTTCTAATTCTTAGTTTTGATTTTTGTTTAATCATATATGCTCTAGTTTTACTAAATTTTACCTTTTTCAGCTCAGAATAGAGATATAGTCTACCTTTATAAAATTCAATTTTTTCTTTGTACTCATTCCCGTATATATCCTTAAATTTAACATTTAAATTGAATGTTGCATTTTGATCTTCTAATAAAAACGATATTATTTTTTCTTGATTTACTGCAATATCTTTAGGATATGGATTGTTTTTGCCCAGTTCAAAAGTAAATGATAACGCACTATTTTTACCTATATTTTTTAACTTGATTGTTTTGGGGAAGTTGTGAGGACCCATGACCTTAAATCCCGTAGAAATTTCTTGTTCATTCTCAATAATTTTTCTTTCTTCTTCTCCCCACTTTTTAACGCCATATAATTTTCTATTTTTCTTTACTATAACTTTATAATCTGTAGTATCATCCTCAATTTTACCTTCTTTTATTCTTAAAGGTGAAGGTATTGATTCTAGCTTCAAAAATGGTAATACTGATTTTCTTTGATTATCCCTTGTGCTGTGAATTGTATACCATAGCGCAAGTAAAGCAATTACAATGCTTAATATATCTCCAAAATTTATTTTGAGTTCAATTAAATTATCCATAGTTGTTACTATCCCCATTTCAATTCCTTATATTTTGATATTTAATATTTGCTACCCCTTATTAATTTTATCATAAGCAATAAAAAAACTGGCCAAAGCCAGGGTTAATTTTATAGCTTATTCGAATTTAATAGATATTGAAATATTTATTTTAAGAACAAGACCATCAAATCTTCATCAAAATATTCGTCTCCTTCTTTCAAGGCATTTATTTCAACTCCATATTTTTCAAAACCTAAGTTACTATATAGTTTTCTACCCGAAGTATTATTTGAAACAACTGACAGCCTTATTTGTTCTAAATCCGGATAATCTTTTTTTAC
>NZ_JBEYYT010000959.1:0-1025 GCF_040645715.1 Spirillospora sp. NPDC046719
AAATCGGCTTGTTTGTTTTCTATAATTGGTTCTTCTTTCGGAGGGTTATTCCGATTTTTGAAATTCATGAAATTCATAAATTCATTAAGTTTATCAGCAGTTGGAATATTTCCGATTGAGTTAGAAAATACTGGTTTATTAGCATCTACAAACATAATATTGTCTGCAAATCCTTTATCCACTGCATCTTGAGCTGTCATCCATGTTTCGTTAGACATCAACTGCAACAAATCAGATTGTTTCATACCAGTTTTTAATTCATAAGCTGCAGCAATAGATTGGTCAACACCATTTAAAACTTTAGCTTCTTGCTCAAAGTCGTCAGCATTTCCTTGGCTACCACTCATAGCCTTATGAATCATCAATTGGGCTGTAGGAGAAATATTTACTATATCTCCAGCCATTGCAATTACTGAAGCTGCAGATGCTGCTAAACCAAGAATATTTACTGTAACATTTTGACTTGCACTTTTAAGTGCAGTATAAATGTGAGAAGCAGCAAAAACATCTCCACCATTTGAAGCGATATTTACCGTGATATCCTCGTCATCAGCATTTGCAAGTGCTGTTTTTACTTTTGAAGGACTAGTATAGTCAAGACCAAACCAGTCATACATCATTCCGTAGCTATTATCAACTACATCACCTTCAATGTCGATTACTGTCATCATTTACCTCCTTTCTAAGAATAATCACCATGACCACCTCCTTCCCTATGGTACTGGCTCATTACTTTGGCCAGTTGTCTTTTTATTTGTATTTTCAGGAGCTGGTAGGTCTTTAGGAATATATCCTGCTTCTTGCAAGACAAATGTAGCTTGATTTTCAGCCAATGCACCCCATCTTGTAGCAGTACTAATAGTAGATAAGTAATTATCACCAAGAGGGTCAATAGCTGGTCTCATGTTAACGCTTATGTGGTCGCTTAACTTATACTCCAATTCACTTATAGCAGGTCTTAAATAGCGATTTAATGCACTTGCATACATTCCACTTATTTGTTGAATTGAGGATTGTTGGTCACC
>NZ_JBEYYT010000960.1:0-1018 GCF_040645715.1 Spirillospora sp. NPDC046719
ACGGCACCGGCGCCCGATGGCGGTCGCGACGGGAGGCCCGGTCCGGTCCGGGGCGGCCGAGGACCCGAGGTGTGTCGCCGTGACCGGCCGGCAGGGCGCGCGTCGGGGGACGCCGCGTGCCCTGCCGGCCGGTGACGGGAACGCCCTCGGCCGCTCCGGCCGGGCCGTGCGGCGAACGGTGCGCGGGACCGGCGGGGCGGTGCTCACGCTGTGTGCCCTTCATCGCCCACCTCCCCGATCCGACCTGGGACTTTGCCGTCCCAGGGGCTTGACGTTCACCGTGTGTCACGAACTCGTTGCGGTAAGTACCCGCACGTCATGAGGGCGTAAACCGGGGGTGCGCAAAGAATCGTGATCGCGTGGCGGACTTTGCCGGCGCATTGCCCGGTGACAGCCGGATGATCCGTTACGCCCGGCGGTCCCGGCCCCGGCCCCGGCTACGGAGCGTGAGCGCCGCGGCGCACAGCAGCACGCCGCGCGTGGTGCGCGGGTCGGCTCCGGTGAGGCGGGCGATGCGGGCGAGCCGGTTGTCGACGGTGTTGGGGTGCACGGCGAGCGCGGCGGCCGCCCTGCGGCGGTCCATGTCCGCGTCGAGGAAGGCGCGGAGCGTGTCCAGCAGCTCGGGGCGCGCGCCGAGCGGGTCCAGGACGGCGGCGACGGCGGGGCCGCTGTCGCCGGGACCGGTCAGGTGGTAGTCGAGCAGCACGTCGCCCAGCTCGTACACGCCCGCGGGGCGCCCGGCGGCCTCCGCGATGCCGGCGATCCGGGCCGCCCGCCGGGACGCGTCCGGGACGTCCGCCGTGCCCTCCGAGCGCGCCGCGCCGGCGATCACCGGCCCGGCCGCGGTGCCCGCCCCGGTGAGCAGCCGTTCCAGTTCGGGAAGGCGTTCCGCCGCGGCCGACGGCAGCAGGACGTGCACGCCGCGCTCGTCCCGCAGCAGCAGCGGCGGCCCCTCGCCGAACCCTTCGAGGCCCGCGCGGATCCGCCGCAGCACGCGGCGCTCGGCGATGCCCCCGCC
>NZ_JBEYYT010000961.1:0-1018 GCF_040645715.1 Spirillospora sp. NPDC046719
GCGCGATGTTGGCCGCGCTGTTCGTCTGTCCGTACCAGATCTCCCTGGTCGGACCGCCGAAGTTGACCGCGCTCAGATCGCCCGAGTCCTGCGACGGCGTCGTGGCGTCACCGGCGTAGACCCAGACCCGGCCGGTCGACGACGTGGTGCCGCCGACCATCACCTCCACACGCCACTGCTGGCCCGCCGACAGCGCCGTCGACGACCAGTCGGCGCCGTTGGTGTTGTTGTGCAGCGACACCACACCCGCCGCCGTCACCTGCAACCGCCAGCGCTGCGCACCAGACCCGACGTTCATGCCCCGCGCCGGGCTGGTCGTACCCGACACCGACCCGGGGTCGACGTACAGACGCAGCCACTGCGAGGTGGTCGAGTCGGCCGCGTTCACCGACCATCCGCGCCGCACCGCGCCGCCCGTCGCGCCAAACGTCACCGCCATGCAGCGGGAGCCGTGCGACGGACCGGTCGCCGAGTACGTGCACGACCCGCCAGCGGTGTCGCCGGTCAGCGTCCACGCGTCGCCGGACGATCCGCCGCTGTTGCCGGTGGTGATGGTGTCGCCGGCCGTCCCGCCCTCGAACGAGTTGGTCAGGGTCGCCACGTCGCACCCCCTAGCTGGCGGGCATCGCCACCGTGCCGGACGTCAGCTCCACCGTCAGGCCGATCGACACCGTGGTGGTCGACAGCTCCAGGTCCCCGCCGCCGCCGGTCGCGGTCACGGAGCCGTCCAGCACGTTCGCGCCGGTCGAATCCTCAGCCCGGAACCACCCGGCAGTTCCTGCCGCCGCGCCGACCGCCGACAGCGGCGTACCCGCCAGCGACGCCACGCCCGAGCTGGCCGCACCAAACGCCGGATCCGCCAACTCGAATTCGACCAGCAGCGTGCCCGACTCGGCGTCGTTCGCTGTAGCCGGCTGCGAGCCGGAGTACACCTTGATCGTGCCCGCGCCCGACCCCGCGTCGAGAAGTCCGGCGATCGCGTCAGCCGCTGCCGACCGGGCTGCCGTGGAAATTCTGG
>NZ_JBEYYT010000962.1:0-1012 GCF_040645715.1 Spirillospora sp. NPDC046719
GGAACATTTAAACCTGTATTAGGGTCAATCCATAATCCAGGTTTAAATGTTCCATTCTCAGCTGTTTTAGATTTAACTGTTGTACAACTTGCTAAATCAGCTGTTCTTGCGAATGTTTATGCTGGCAATGGTGGAGCGTTCTACAATTCCATGCCTGCAAGCTTAACAGTTAACGCTGATCTATATAAAGGGGGACAACTTTCTGCAGGAAATAAAGAGATATTCTTCGGTTATTCAGATAGTAGTGTAACCACAACTGGTTCAACTGGTTATAACTCAAACCTTGGATTAGGTTGGCATTTATGTACTTCATCTACAACTGGTCAAACGCCCAATGTAGCAGCTGGTACAAATACAACTTCTCAAGGGATACTAACAGTTCTACCATCGGCTGTTACAAATGCTCAAACGTTCAAGGCTATGATCATTGACCGCGCAGGTGGTACAGCAGGTACATCAGTTAGTGGAATTATTACTCTTCTTGATTATACAGATCCATTAACTTGTACGATTGATAGTACGGCAGGTAGCATTTTTAAAAACGGTTCTGGTACAACAACACTTACTTGCCGAGTATTTCAATCTGGTGCTGAAATTGATACAAATGGAAAAACTTATACTTATAAATGGTCTCAACGTGATCAAAATGGTGTATTAAATGCCAATTTTGGCGGTACAGGCAATCAATATAAAACTGGTAAAACAATTAGTGTTGCTGCGACTGATATCAATGTCAAAGCTCAATATACATGTGAGGTGAATCAATAATGAAAAGTACATTTTATGCCAATATTGAACTTGGGGGAGAAATCACACAAGTTAGCTTTAAAGCGACAAGTGCAAGTGATGTGATTGAACAAATCTGGCGGACTTATGGTATCTCCACCCCAATTATTGAAATTTGGGCGGAGGTAACTGATGAAGATAGTAGCAAGCAATAGTATCACAGTAAGTAACGTTAATGATGGGACAATAACTCACATAGCATATGTTAACAGAGCTGATGTAACGG
>NZ_JBEYYT010000963.1:0-1005 GCF_040645715.1 Spirillospora sp. NPDC046719
CTCGACGACCTGCCCGCGGTCGCTCCAGTCGACCGCGGGCGGGTTCATGAAATGCGCCATGAGCTCGGGCGCGTGCTCGGGCAGATCCGGATCGTTCGGCCCCGGCGCGGTCGGCCGGGTCGCGATCAGCGTGAGGCCGGCGACGCGGTCCGGGTGGTCGAGGGCGAGGAGCTGGGCGATCCAGCCGCCGGTCCCGAAGCCGACGACATGCGCCGCCGCGAGCCCGTGCGCGTCCAGCACCCCGGCCGCGTCCGCGACCAGATCGCGCAACGTGTAATCGAGGCTTGACGAACCCGCCGAGCCTCCCTCGGCCTGCGCGGCTTCTGGCTGGGAACCGTCTGGTTGGAAGCCGTCAGCTGGGTTGGCGGCGGGCTGGTCGGTGGATGGTGTGGTGGTGGGCTGGGCGGTGGGTGTCGATCGTCCGGTGCCGCGCAGGTCGTAGCGGACGACGAACCGCCGGACCGCCGCCAAGCGCTCGCACAGCTCGTCCGGCCAGGTGAGCATCGTGTTGCCGATGAGCAGAAGGGGCGCCTCGGCCGGGTCCCCGAACGTCTCCACGCACAGGGCCGCACCGTTGACCTTGATGAAGGACTCCATGGAGAGTCAGACCGCCGCCACGCCCCCGACTCATCGCGGCCTCGCGAGCGGGTCGAGATCCGGTGGGGCTGTGTGGGCGCTGTGTGTGCGTCGCTTCGCCTGGTCTGGCTTTGCATGCTTTGCCTCGCCGTGCGCCATACCGAAATGTTCAATCTAGTCAGGATGATCTACTGGCATCGAACTGCAGGGCCTTCGACGTGTACTTGATCTGGACGTTCAGGTGGCCTTCTTGGAGGTGTTGAAACGACTTCCCTGGGGGCAGCGTTCGAGATTTACGCGCATGGGACATGGGTAGACGCGTTTACCCGAGAATGGGTGTTCGGGTGGTGGGGTGGCGCTTGCGTACGGGGCCGCCCCTCCAAAGTCAAGGGCGCCTTCGGCGTCGCTTCGCGATGGACTTCGTCCACC
>NZ_JBEYYT010000964.1:0-1003 GCF_040645715.1 Spirillospora sp. NPDC046719
GCCTGGATCGAGCTGGACGGGCGGTCCGGCACGGTCCGCGTCCTCGGCGCCCCGGCGGGCGCCGCCGCCGGCTGACCCCGGTACCGCCCGAGAACCCCGCGAAGAAGGAGGAGTCGGCACGTGGAAGAAGGAGCGTTCGGCCGGGCCGCGCAGGAGCGGGCGGCCGCCGAGGTCGAGGCGGAGATCGGCCGGCTGTGCGAGCGGCTCGCCGAGGGCCTGGCGATGGGCCTGGACGAGGGCCGCGAGATGGTCGGCGGCGCGATGGCGGAGTTCCTGGTGGACTTCTTCGAGGTCGTCCGCGCCAAGGGCTCGCGCCCCGGGATGCGGGGGATGGTCGCGCTGCCGATGCTCGTCCACGGCGCGGAGACCGGCGACCCGGCGCCCGCCCGGCCGCTCGCCGTCGTCCACCTGCTGTGGTGGGCCGCCGCCCGCTACCTCGACGACCTCACCGACGCGCCCGGCGCCCCGGCGGCCGGCGACACCGCGGTCGCCAAGCGGGTGCTGACGGCGCTGGCGGTCGGCGGCCATCTGCCCGCCCGGCTCGTCGCCGGCCTGCCGGTGCCCGACGCCGTCCGCTGCGGGCTCGCCGACGAGGTGTCGCGCGCCTGGCTGGACGCGGTGGACGGGCAGCTGCGCGACCTCACCGAGCGCCCGTCCGCCGCCACGCCCGCGTCGGTGCTGCGCGCCTACGCGGGCAAGACCGGCGCGCCGTACGCGATGGCGGCGGCGTCCGCGGCCCGGCTCGCCGGCGCGGGACCCGGCCGGGCCGGCGGCTGGCGCGCGTTCGGCCGCCGGCTCGGCGTCCTCCGCCAGCTCGTCAACGACCAGCGCGACCTGGCGTCGGGGCGGCACGAGGACCTCGCCAACGGCACCGCCACGTACCTGCTCGCGCACCTGCTGTCCGCGCTGCCGGCCGCGCGGCGGCGCGGGGCCCTCGCGCGGCACGCCGGCGCCCGCCCCTCGGCGGGCGCGCGCGCCGCGCGGGCCGCCGGGCGGCTCGACG